>CAZMFS010000327.1:0-2438 GCA_964565585.1 uncultured bacterium | reverse complement strand
TAATAAGTATATTAATATTAAATTCACACTAATTCAAGTTAAATACTCTTCGGTCTCAATACCCGAGAAGAATTTTGTTATAGACATACCGATATTAATTCTGTAGATTAGATCAGCTGCAAATTTAGCAGAGGAAACCACTTTTAAATTAGGCAGTTTATTTTTAACTTCATCAGAAACATAAATAGTATCCAGACAGATTATATTTTTTAATATCCCATCATCGGTAAGCTTTTTCATTCTTTCAATTGCGGGATCGGAAAAAACAGGATGAATAATTGCAATATTTACTTCCTTTACCTCTCTCTCCTTTAGCTCCTCAACTAATGCCTTGATCGAGCCGCCTGTATCAATCATATCATCAACTATCCAAATTGTTTTACCCTTAAGCGACATGTCGGATAATATATCTATATTTTCTACCATATTTGCCCTTTTAATACTTCTTCTCTTGTTTGCTACTACAAGATGAGTATTAAATACTTCTGCAAATTTTCTAGCCATTTTTTTACCGCCTGCATCAACAGAACAAAAAGCCCAGTTATTCTTAACTTCATTGTTAAAATACTCTTTAGTCTTAACAAAGTTTTTTAGAATATACTTCTTTAAAAGAGAAGTTGCGGGCATATCATCTATATTAACATATTTAGGATCAAAAATTGTTTTTGATTTCTCAGAATGGAGTTGAAAAGTTATATAGTGATCCATACCGAGAGAGATCATCGTTTTAGCATGGGTCCAAAAACCTACAGAACATCTTCTTGTTGCTCTATCGCTTCTTGATGGCGAAGAATAAGGTTCAAAAACAGTAAGGCTGTTTGCCTGGGCCCTTTTTAATGCATCAATTGCATGATATAGCTCCACTTTATTTTCATTTACCGATAATCCATGTTCATTTCTCTGTGAGCAATTTTGGAAAAGATATACATCCTTTTTTCTTATAGATTCCCCAATATCCAACTCCATTTCACCATCGGCAAATTTTCTAACCTGTAATTTTCCTTTTAAATCTGTATATTTCTTTGTATCTTTATTTAAACTTTTTAACTCCTTAATTACCCTATTTGCATACTTTCTGGCACCTCTGCAAGAAAATATTTGTATCTTACCTCTTGCTATCATTACTTAACCTCCCGCTGGTCTTTATTATCCTTCTTAATACATTCTTTATATTATCAATAATATCACTACTAGTAAAATTAAAAATTTTATTTTCAACTAGATAATCTGCTATCAGTCCGTGAATTCCGGCAGCTTTTTTTGCAATTTCAAACGAATTGAAATTTTGTGAGGACCACAATCCTGCTACAATTCCTGTTAATACATCTCCAGAACCAAGAGTTGCTAGATACTGATTACCAAAGGGTATTATTACTGCCCTCTTATCTTTGGAGAAAATCACGGTATTTTCAGACTTCAAAATAAGAGTTAGTGAATATTCATTTGCAAAATTTTTCCCATAATAGAGAAGATTTCTCTTTATTTTTTCCACCGATGTATTAATTATTCTTGAAAATTCTTTAATATGGGGGGTAATAATAACATTGTGCCTGCTTTTCTTATAATAATCTTTAAAATAATACAGTGCATCTGCATCAAGTACCAGATTTAACCCTTCATAATTATTAAATAATTTTTGTAAAAAATTCTTTCTCTCTTTATTTCGACCTAGCCCCGGTCCAGCTGCAATAACTCCTTCTTTTATTTTATCCGTAAGTTCCCACTCAGAAAAAGAATTAACCCGACTAATAACAATCTCTGGAAGTTTATCATTAAATCTATTTTCATTCTCCCCAATTAACCTTACATATCCTGCTGTGCTCTTCAAAGCGGATTTGGCTGTAAGGTAGGAAGCTCCCGAATATTTTTTAATACCGGAAATAACACTAACCTGTCCCCTTGAATATTTATGAACATCGAATTTTGGAGGTTTTAAATAAAGCTCCTCTTTTTCCAGAAGTTCAGTTTTGAAATTTTTATTACTTTTTAACCCTATAGGTTTTACGACTAATTTTTTTGTATATTTTTTTCCTGGATATAAACAATGAGCTAAAACAGGATACTCAAACGTAACAGTAATATCGGCATTAAAGCAATTTTTTGATATATCCTGGTTGTTTCCGGAAACACCCGAGGGTATATCTATTGATATATTTAAAGAATTTTGATTATTTATTTTTTCAAATATCGTTTGGATTCTTTCTTCCAGTTTTCCTTTAAATCCGGTTCCAAACACAGCATCTACAAAAACATTATATTCATCAAAATCAAATTTATCTTTTATGGGAACCGAGTACTTTTGTGCTAGAGACTCATTTTCAATAGCATCTTCGGTTTTTGGCTCATATATTTTTAAAATATCTACTTTATAAGAGTTTATTTTTAAAATTCTGGCAAGAGCAAAACCGTCTCCCCCGTTATTGCCTTTTCCTGTTAAA
>CAZMFS010000326.1:0-2491 GCA_964565585.1 uncultured bacterium | reverse complement strand
AAAAAGCTCATTATTTATATAATAAATTAGCCGGGATAGATGGAATCACAAAAGCTTATCCTGATAAACCGTTTTTTGATGAGTTTGTTATAGAGGTTGATACCGATTTGAAAAAATTAAAAAATAAAATGAAAGAAAAAGGATATCTACCTGGAATTATACTAAAACATCAGTATCCTGAAAAAGATAATCAGCTATTAATCGCTGTTACGGAAAAAAGAACAAAAGAAGAGATGGATAGCTTTGTAAGTAAAATGGAAACAATAGTGAAAGGATAGGTGGGTATTATGACTGAATTAATATTTGAATTAACCTCTCCGGGTAGAAAAGCTTATACCCTCCCTGATTGTAATGTCGATGTTGCTTATGATGATAAAATAAAGGAATTTATAGATGAAGAACCTGTTAATCTTCCAGAGGTGTCTGAACAGGATCTAATGAGACATTATGTTAAACTATCAACTCTTAATTTTCATGTTGATAAAGGTATGTATCCACTGGGGTCCTGTACAATGAAATATAATCCTAAAATAAATGAAGATATAGCTAGATTTGAAGGGTTTAGCGATATTCATCCGTATAGTGCAGACGAGGATATTCAGGGACTGCTAGAACTTCTATATGATTATGAAAAAGACTTAAAAGTGTTAACTGGAATGGATCGTTTTACTTTTCAGCCTGCAGCCGGAGCTCATGGAGAACTGACAGGGATAAAGATTTTTAGAAAGTATTTTGATAATAAAGGTGAGGATAGAAATAAAATTATAGTTCCTGATTCCGCCCATGGTACAAATCCAGCTACTGCTTCTATGGGAGGATTTAAGGTTATAACTATAGAATCAAATGATAAAGGTTGTGTGGATGTAGATGAATTAAAAGAAGCCATGGACGAAAAAGTAGCAGGATTATATTTGACAAACCCTAATACTTTAGGAGTTTTTGAGGATGATATTCTTGAAATAGCAAAAATTGTACATGATGAAGGCGGATTACTTTATTATGATGGTGCAAATTTAAATGCCACTATGGGTATTTCAAGACCTGGTGATATGGGATTTGATATAGTACATTTAAATCTTCACAAAACATTTTCTGCTCCTCACGGAGGAGGAGGACCTGGATCTGGACCTATAGGAGTTAAGGATTTTCTTAAAGAATATTTGCCCGTTCCTGTTGTAAAAAAAGAAAAAGAGAAGTATAGACTGGATTATGAACTAGAAAATACAATTGGGAAAATACACGGCTTTTTCGGTAATATAGGAGTAGTCATAAAAGCATATGTCTATACGAAAATATTAGGCCTAAAAGGATTAAAAGAAGTTTCAGAGATGGCTTGTTTAAACGCCAACTATTTAAAAGAGCATTTAAAAGGCGATTATTATCTAAAGTTTAAAAGATTGTGTAAGCATGAATTTGTTCTTTCGGGGAAAAATCAAAAAAACGAAAACAGTGTTAAAACTCTAGATATTGCTAAAAGAATGCTTGATTTTGGTGTGCATCCTCCAACGGTATATTTTCCTCAAATAGTTGATGAGGCATTGATGATTGAACCTACTGAAACTGAAAGCAAACAAACTCTGGACAATTTTATTGAAATAATGAAGCAAATTGCAGAAGAAGCTAAAAATGAACCGGAAAAAGTAAAAAAAGCTCCTCATACTACTCCGGTAAAAAGACTAGATGAAGCTAAAGCGATGAGGAACCCAAATTTAAAATACGAAAAATAAATTTAAGTAGGGATAAGGTTTGTCCTTATCCCTTATTAATATCTATTTTCTTTACTGTTTCACTTTCTTCTGTTTTAGGAAGATTTATTGTTAGCATTCCATCTTTAAGGTTTGCCTCGATGTTTTCTTTGTCAATATTATCAGGTAATCTGAATCTTCTCTCAAATTTTCCGCTTCTAATTTCTCTTCTGTAGTAATTTTTATCCTCTTCTTCTTTTTCTTCGTTTCTTTCTGCAGAGATTGTTAATACATCTCTATCAAGTTTTACTTCCAAATCATCCTCGTTTATGCCTGGAAGTTCTGCTTCTACTAAAAATTTGTCATCTTTTTCACTTATATCCACTGAGAATCTTCTTGTATTAGTTGCTGGTGTATCAACTAAGCTGTTTCCCCAGAAGTCTTCAAAAAGTTTTTCCATTTCATCAAAAAAACTGCCAAAGAAATCATCCCTTCTTCTTAAATTTTTATCCTCATCTCTGTTTTTTAAAAATCTTTTCATATTAAAACACCTCCTTAAATTTTATTTATTTGATCCTAATTTCCATCACATTCTCACTAAATATATATAGCAACTTTCATGCCAGAAATTATAAATATCATAAAAAATCAGTAAATTGTTTAATAATAGTAAGATATAAAAAGTAATAATTGATCCCTTAAAAAAAATCTATTAACAATTGTGTAATAATTACACAGTTGTGTCTAGTTTTTTTACACAAAATTTAAATTGTGGATTTCACTTCTTGAATGGTAATTTATAATAT
>CAZMFS010000325.1:0-2499 GCA_964565585.1 uncultured bacterium | reverse complement strand
TGGATGGATCTTATAGTTTCCGGGAAAAATAAAAACGATAAATTAATAACTAAGCTTTATAAAAACAATCAGGGAGTACTGGAGGATTCTGCTATCGAATTTATCCAACTAAAGAACGGGGACATGGAATGGCTTGATATAGATAATGATGGGGATCCCGATTTAATTGCAGTTTCTGAAGAGAAATCAAAAATTTATATAAACAATAACGGGAGTTTTGAAAAAAAGGATACAGCAGTTACTTCGCTTAAAGATGCAGAGATTCTTTCCTTTGATGCGGATAATGACGGCGACATGGATATTTTAACAACGGGAAAAGAGAATCAGAAGGCATCAGCTAAGATATATATAAACAGCAAGGATAAATTTAAACCTAAAAGCAGTGATAATATCGCGGATATATATGGTAAAGAAGTAATAAGCGGAGATTTTAACAGAGATGGTTTATCCGATCTATTAATTTCTGGTAAAAACGATGAGGGAATATATAGGGTCTATATATACAGGAAAAATCTAAACGGAGGCTTCCAGAAAATACATGAATTCAACAATCTGGTTCATTCATCTTCTGCATGGAAAAAAAGCGATGATGGAAAGAATTATTATCTCTATATGATCGTGGGTAACTCCCTTGGGGAATCCGTGCTTAAAAAATACAGATACAGTGAATCGCTACAGAAATTTGAGAAAAAAAATGAGAGAACTAATCTTTTAGAAGATGCTGCAATTAGATTAAATGATTTTAACGGTGACGGAGAAACCGAACTGCTTATTACCGGTTTAAACGACAGCGAAGAATATGAATCGACCTTTTATACAAAAAACCTTGAAAAGATATACAGTTTTGGAAAAGGTTTTAACCATAGTAGGATTAAATTTGCGGATTATAACGATGACGGACGTGAAGATATGATTCTCATGGGGGTTGATAACAGGGGTGACAGTATAAAACCGATAATTTATGAGAACTACGATGATTACAACGGCACGGTAAATACTCCTTCGGATTTAAATGTAAGCTTTCAAAACGGCAACACAGTACTTTCATGGGGTGATTCGCACAACTTTTATAATATATATGTAGGAACAGAATCAAATACCGGGGATATAGTTTCCGCTTATGCAGAAGAGGAAAGAGCAGAAATAACGGCGGATGATTATAACAAACTCACGGATAACAATAAAATTGTTCTCAAAAATTTAATACCTGGAACTTACTACTGGAGCGTTCAGGGAGTGGATAAAAACTATAACAGCTCATCATTTGCTTCCGAAAATAGCTTTGTAATAGAAACAGTGGGAGAAGCTCCCCAAATAAGTTATCCTTCAAATCAGGATTTACTATTTAATACTAATGTCAAAATAGAATGGGAAGCCGTAGCTGATGCAACAGGATACAGGCTGGTTCTTGCGAAGGATGAGAATTTTTCAAATATAGTAAATAGGGTGAACGTGGAAAATAATTCATATAAATTTAGGAATCTTGAGAATAATTCTGGCTATTATGTGAGGGTGCGTGCACTTTTTGACAGCGGAATGAGTGAATGGAGCAGCATAGTTTCATTCAATACGGGAGTTTTTGAAAAAAATTCTGTAAGCATTTCCGAAAATAGCTGGAATAATATGTACAGTGCCGATTTAAACAATAATGGAATGAATGATATGATAGCTGTTTATGATGATTCAATTAAAATTTATAAAATAAAAGAAAATAGTGCAGTTGAGATTAAACAGATTAATAAATCTGGAATTCCTGTATTTTGTGATTACCAGAATGATGGATTTATAGATTTCTTCATTTATAATTCCTCGGGATTGTTTTTGTATCAGAACAGCGGGGGAACATTATCTTCTGAAGAAATTTTACTTGTTGAAAACGATATTTTGGATGCTTCTTTTGAAGATATGGATAATGATGGTGATGAGGATCTTGTGTATATTGAAGAAGGTACTGAAAAGCAGTTGAAAATAATGGAAAATGATAATGGAAATTTTAAAACTGTGGATTTTTCTTCAGCAGTGAAATCGGATAATTTGGAAATATCCGATATAGATTTTGATGGCAAAAGTGATATTGTTTCAATTTCTTTAAATGAATCCGGAGTAAATAAATTAACTCTCTGGATAAATAGAGGGGACTTTATATTTGATAGCCAAAATTACGATTCAGTACTTTATGAAAGGTTGAATAATTTTATAGCTGAAGATATAAATAATAACGGCAAGATGGATTTAATAATCTATGGCAAAAAAAGCGATGAAAGTTACGGGCTACACTGCTATGAATTTGAACAAAACGATAGCAGCATTGAATTAACTGATAGAAGTATCGAAAAATCTTTCGAAAATATAGAAGAAGTAAATATACTGGATTATAATCATGATAATCAAATAGAGATTCTCATAAGCGAAGACGCAGATAAAAGTAGGGTATATTCATACAGTTACAGCTTTGAACTTAAAGATGGTGTCACACAGGTAAAAGAAAATACACAGGAC
>CAZMFS010000324.1:0-2506 GCA_964565585.1 uncultured bacterium | reverse complement strand
CTTATACCTTCTTTATTTGTTTCATCTCTTAAATCTTTAATGCCATCAAGCTTTCCATCTCTTGCAAGCTTAGCAATCTTTTCTATTAATTTTGCTTTATTTTGTTTATAGGGTAACTCGGAAATTACGAGAGATATTTTTCCGTTTTTCTGAACCTCTTTTTTTATTTTACCCCTTAATTTTACCTTTCCTTTACCTGTTTTGAATGCCTTTTTTATTCCTTTTTTCCCAATAATTATTCCAGCAGTAGGGAAATCAGGTCCTTTAATGTATTCCATTAAATCTTTTAATTTACAATCAGGGTTATCTATTAGATACTTTAACCCGTTTATTAGTTCATTTAAATTATGGGAAGGAATTTCTGTCGACATTCCTACTGCAATACCCGAGGAACCGTTCAGCAAGAGATTTGGTACCCTTGATGGTAAAACAACAGGTTCTCTCTGGGATTCATCATAATTATCTCTAAAATCTACAGTATTTTTCTTAATATCCTGCAGAATATACTCCGATATTTTATCCATTCTTATCTCTGTGTACCTCTGTGCTGCAGGGGGGTCTCCATCAATAGAGCCAAAGTTACCCTGACCATCCAAAAGCGGGATGTTATAGGTAAAATCCTGTGCCATCCTCACAAGTGCATCATAAATTGCCGCATCTCCGTGGGGATGATAATTACCCATTACTTCTCCAACTACTTTTGCACTTTTTCTGTGTGGCTTATTATACCTAAGCCCCAATTCTCTCATTGCATACAGAATTCTTCTCTGAACAGGCTTGAGACCATCTCTTACATCGGGAAGAGCTCTTCCCATGATTGTGCTCATGGCATAATCTATATAAGCCTGTTTCATCTGCTTTTCTATTTTTACATCTTTTATATTTTTTTGTTCTTCTGACATTCTATCTCACTCCTTATATATCAAGATTTTTAACCAGCAATGCATTTCTCTGAATAAATTCTTTTCTTGGCTTTGCATCTGAACCCATCAAGGTATCAAATATATCAACAGCTTCCATTGCATCCTCCATCTTTACTCTCAGCAATATCCTGTTATTTGGATTCATAGTAGTTTCCCACAGCTGATTTGGATTCATTTCTCCAAGTCCCTTATATCTTTGAAGGGAATATCCTTTTTTACCTATCTCTTTTATCCGATCAAATAGTTCCTTTAGAGAAAATACCTCAATATTATCATCTTTATAAAGAATTTCGGCTACCGGTTCGGTTTTCTCATCATGATAATCTTCAAGATTTAAGTTATACTTTTGTAGTTTATTTTCAATTTTTGAAAGACCTGCTAATTCCTGAACATCCCATATCTCAACAATTTCATCGCTACTTATATCATCAATAAGCAGCTTGTTTTTTCTATTTTTATTTCTCTGCTGTAAATATTCCATCTTTGCATCTTCTATCATTTCATTCAACTCATTATTATTCTGGGCATATTCATAACCTTCTTTATATAAATAAAAAACCTTATAATTTGGAAGACCGGCCTTTTCTAATTCACGGAAGTCTTTAACATCCATATCTTTTGTGCTCATCTTTATTAAAGCATTCTTCAACCTAATTATTATATCAAAAAATTTCTTTAATTTCTTACCTTCTATCTCTTTTCCACCAATTTTTACTTCTATCTCATTCATTACATTTTCGATTAGAAATTGATTTAATTCTTCTTCGGTTTGTATATATTTTGACTTTCTACCTCTTTGAACTTTATATAGCGGCGGTTCAGCTATATAAACATATCCCTGCTCAATTAATTCAGGATACATTTTATAAAAGAAGGTAAGTAGAAGGGTTCGGATATGAGCTCCATCTACATCTGCATCTGTCATTATTATTATTTTATGATATCTCAACTTATCTATTTCAAATGTTTGACCGTATCCTGTTCCGATTGCAGTTATAAGGGATTTTATTTCATTATTTTTTAAGGCTCTAAGTTCAGATGATTTAAAAACGTTTAATACTTTACCTCTAAGGGGTAAAATAGCCTGATGTGTTCTGTCTCTTCCCTGCTTAGCAGAACCACCTGCAGAATTACCCTCAACTATAAATAGCTCTGTATTTTCGGGTTTTCTACTACTACAATCAGCCAACTTTCCTGGCAAATTAGTTACGGACAAACCGGAGCTTCTCCTTGCAAGATTTTTTGCCTTCTGAGCTGCCTTTCTTGCCTTTTGTGCCTGCTGTGCCTTCTTTACTATACTTCTTGAAATAGATGGATGTTCATCAAAAAATATGGCAAATTTATCGTTGCATATCGATCTTATGATTCCTTTTACTTCCTGATTTCCAAGTTTTGTTTTAGTCTGTCCTTCAAACTGTGGATCCGGCACCTTTATAGAGATTACAGCAGTTAATCCTTCTCTTACATCTCCTCCGGATAAACGGTCATCGTTTTTATTAAACATATTTTTGTTTTTCGCATATTTATTTATAGTTTTTGTCAGAGCTGTTTTGAACCCTGTTAAATGTGTACCGCCTTCTATA
>CAZMFS010000323.1:0-2506 GCA_964565585.1 uncultured bacterium | reverse complement strand
GCAGAGTTGTGGATATGGAAGAGATAGAAAGAAATGACTTTAATTTAAATGTTCCAAGATATGTAGATACTACAGAACCGGAAGAGGAAATTGATGTGCAGGAAGTTATTGATGAACTGAATAATATTGAAGAGGAGAGAAAAGATGTTGAGAGGGAGATGAGGGAGTATCTAAAAGAATTAGATTACAACTTATAGATTATAGATGACTGAGAATAGCGTATAGATGATAATGAATAGTTTTTAGTTAATTTAAAAAACTTTGATAGGAAAAGATTTAAGATAAAAATATAAAGGAATGATATGAAGAAAAAAAGATTTAAGAAAGTGAAAATTGGACCAAAAAAAGTGGAAATACCTGAGGATTGGGATATTAGAACATTAGATTCAGTTACAAAAAACAAAGGTCAATATGGGGCCAATGAATCTGCCCAAAACTATAATGATAATAAATATAGATATATTAGAATTACAGATATTAACGAAAATGGTAAGATTGACAATACAAAGAAAAAAGGAGTTAAAAAAAAAGGTAATAAAAAATATTTATTAAAAAAAGGTGATATTATATTTTCTAGAACAGGTAATGTTGGATTGACTTATTTACATAATAAAAAAAATAATAATTATGTTTTTGCTGGGTATCTAATAAGATTTGTTCCAGATACAAAAAAAACTATTCCAGAATATCTATATAATTATACAAAATCTTATTTTTATAAAAGCTGGATCAATAGTATGACAAGAAGTACAACTTTAGGAAATATTAATAAAACAATTAATAAAACAAATGGGGTCAGGTCTTCACATTTATACAAAGTTCTTGATTCTTTTGAAAGAAATGTTAACATTTAATTATTATGGCACGACCTATAAGAGTTGAATATCCATATGCAATATATCATGTAATATCCAGAGGAATTAGAAGAGATAATATATACAGAGAAGACGATGATAAAGAAAAATTCTTAGAGAAATTAAAGGAAACAAAAGAAAAATATAATATTGAAGTATTCTGTTACTGTTTAATGGATAATCACTATCATTTATTAATTAGAACGCCACTTGGAAATCTTACAAAAACAATGCATTATTTAAATGCAAGTTATACAAACTGGGTTAAGGCAAAACATGATATAGTGGGTCCGGTATTTCAGGGAAGGTATAAATCGATTCTTATAGAGGATGAAAGCTATCTTTTAACCTTAAGTAGTTACATACATTTAAATCCTCTAAGGGCGGATATGGTTGATAAGTTAGAAGATTACAAATATAACAGCTTCAATGAATATATAGAAAATTTAGATTATGAAATTGTAGATAAGGATTTTATATTAAGAAAGTTTGAAAATATAGAAGCATATAAAGATTTTATCTATGAGTGGTATGATGAGAATGGGGATATTGATAAAGAAGAAATCTATGGAATGAATGGTCTTTTAGGATCAAAAAGATTTGTAGAAAAAATAATAAAAAAAATTGGAGAAGATGAGGACAAAAAAAATTTAGAAGAATATTCAAATGTAAATATTAATCCTATAAAAAAAGAAGATATTGAAAAGCTTATGATAAAAACCTTTGATATAAAAAAAGAAAAATTATATAAAAAAAGCTATGGGAATGATTACAGAAATATGTTTATATATTTATTAAAAAAATATACAGGTATGAAACTAATAGAAATAGGGGAGTTATTTAACATAAGATATACTTCAGTTTCAATGAAAACCAAAAGGTTCAAAGAAAAGTGTAAAAGAAATAAGAGCTTGAATAAGAAAAAAAATAAAATAGAGGGGATTATAAAAAAGAATGTATAAATGTGAAGACCTGACCCATTTGATGTTCATGAAACATGTCCGAGATGTGAACAGACTGGAGCAGAAGTAAAAAAGGCTGTATCCAAACTCAAAAAATCACTTGAGACTGTGAATATAGATGTTGAATTTAAGGAAATAAAATTATCATTAAAAGAATTCAAAGCATCTCCACTGGAATCAAATCTTATTGAGATTAATGGAAAATCTCTTGGAACATGGCTAAATACAAAGACCGGAAAAGCGAATGCTGCGATATATGTGGACCTAATGACTGCAGGACAATAGAGATAGAGAATAAAACATACGAAAAAATACCTGCAGATTTAATAATAAAAGCCGGGTTGGCCGCTGCATCCGAATTAATTACAGGAAAAAATACAGGTTCCTGTTGCAGTAATGATCTAGATAAGGACGAAAATTGCGGATGTTGCCGTTAGGAAATAATGTCAGTACGGTATTATTTAAGAATATATTTTTTTATGTTTTTTAAATTATTATTAATTTCGATTCGGGGTATATTGTATTTAATAAATTTTTTTGAATGAATTCTATAAGATTTATGACCATATTTATTGCTAAATGCTCCAAATGCGAAATCAAAATATTTCTTTATCACGTTAATTTTTTTATCATTGTCAGGAATATCCCCATAAGGATAAGCTAGTATTTTATATTGATTATTAGTTTTTA
>CAZMFS010000322.1:0-2546 GCA_964565585.1 uncultured bacterium | reverse complement strand
ATCGATAAAAATTGCTTCAGCAGTTTTCATGTTAATAGAAAATTAAGCAAAAAAAGTTATAATTGCAAATCGGCAATCGGCAATCGACAATCGATAAAAATTGCTTCAGCAATTTTTATCTTGCCCACATCCCCAGTATCCTTCTGGTTCCCCAAAGACTGTTAACCTCATAAACGACAACAATATTTTCATAAATATCAATAAAGTTAAAAGAATTTCCGTGTACGCTTCTATGATATACGCTACTCAATGAATTTGCATTAACAATGATAGTATCCTCTATTTTTACAGCATATGCATGAGAAGATGTACCTGTAAGCACAAGGGATATTTTTTCATCAACAATCTGCTTTAAAAGATCACCGCTGTCCTCGAGCAATCCTTTTTCCCTGGAATGTATTATCGGAATTACATTATGGTGTAAGAATAAACAATTAAAATCTTTCTTCCTTTTCTTAATTTCTCTTAATAATGATTCTCTTTCGGTTCTTCCAATAATTCCTATTGGGGAGTCATACTGAGATGAGGAAACACCCTGAAATAATATATCTTCATAAATATAGTTTTGATCCAGATTCCCAAAATATTCTGGAAAAAGATGATATCCCAGATAATTTATATCCCTTCCTGCAGGTGTATATATAATTTTTGGCTCTATTCTGGAAAGGTATTTATATGCAAGCTCATAATTTCTTCTGATTCCTTCCTCCACAATTCCACCACAGTGAACTACAATATCGATCTCTGAATTATTTATCTTTTCAACTGCCTTGCTAAAATGAGTATATCGAAATTTATTACTGCTTGAAATAAATGAATTTGATAGATGGGCAATTCTGCAGATCTTTTTGCCAAAGTTATAATAAAATGTTTTTTTTATTCTGGAAAAAGATTTTTCTCTTTCAGATTCATTTATCCTCTTGATAGATACTTTTATTCTATTCTTTGCTATATCAATTTTGTTGTATGAATTAACATCACCGTGCCTGGTTTTTATATCAGAAACCGTACCTGCATTAACAAAAACTGTATTTTCAATTTTATAAACATTTGGATAGTGCTTATGACCGAGCAGGACAAGATCAACATCGTATCTCAAAATTAGATCCAGAAGATCGCCTGCATTAGATAAAACATTTCTTTCTCTTCCGGCTCTTGGAGTTGGTACTATATGATGATGAAGTACTAAAATTTTTATATCTTTTGTCTGATGCTTTTTTAAATTATCCTTAATCATATTATATTTTATCATCCCAACTCTACCATCGTTTGTATCAGCAACACCGCTATCTACATAGATGATAACAGCATTATGAATCTCCTTAACACCACTGGGCTTTCCTATAAAATTTTTATAAAGAGATATCCCGCCGCTTCTCTTATCATGATTTCCAGGTACCATTACCGAGGGAATAGGGATATTATCAAAAAACTTTTTTGCTTTCTGATATTCATCCAATTTCCCCTGCTGTGTTAGATCACCTGAATGCACAAAAAGATCATAAGATTTCTTTTTGATTTCTGAAAGCGCTATTTTTAAAGACTTTTTTTTAAAGTGGGAGGAACTGACATGGGAATCTGAAATATGTAAAATTTTCATAAACTACTCCCTGGAAATAAAGGTCTCAATTTTTTGTCTCTGAACATCAAGAAAATCAATAAAAGTTAACACTCCTACTATTTTGCCCTTTTCTTCCACTAATAAATGTTTTATATGTTTATCTATCATCTCTTTTAAAGCATCTTTAAACTCGGAATTAATATCAATAGTTATTAAATCCGTGTTCATAATCTCTTTTACCGAAATATCGGGCGATTTGCCTTCGGCTATTACCTTTTTTTTAAAATCTCCTTCAGTAAAAAAACCAACTACTTTATCCTTTTTTAAGACAACCAGTGAGCTAATACTAAATTCCACCATTTTTTTTGCCGCATCCTGTACGGAACAATCGGTTGTGACTCCAATAAGTTTTTTGCTTATAAATGTTCTTATTGGCAAATCCTTTTTAAAAAAATCCGGAAAATTTAATTCCATTACATCTCCTTTTCTAACTCTGTAACTATATCTTCGAGAATAATTCTCATAGTTTTCTCAAAACTTACATTTTTTATAACCGGCACATTCTTTTTTTTTGCTCTATTTATTATATACTTCTGCAGTTCTCTTATTTGATTAATTTCTTTTATGTATTTCTGAGGATCTCTTAAGCTATCCTCTTCTCTTGAATAAAAGTTTTTTATATGGTCCTCTGTATCGGGAACATCAAGTATATATTGAAAAACCAATCCCTTATCCTTTATTAACTTCTCCTTTAAAAAACCGGGCACAATATGTACTCCGTTAATTACCATATTTAAGCCCTCTTTTATTCCCCTTTTAACTACCGAAAACAAGCCTTCATTTACCAGACTAACCTGCTGTTCAAATCCATAAACGAGCTTATCCTGTACAAGCGATGTTTGAATCTTTTCACCTGCTTTAAAAGAGGATTCATGCAGTGTTGGGATAAGATTAGAAGTTAAAATTGATCTCATAATTTCACGTA
>CAZMFS010000321.1:0-2548 GCA_964565585.1 uncultured bacterium | reverse complement strand
AATTTCTACATCTGATGGACTTGCCCCTGGATAGGCAACGTTGATTATCATGGAGTCCATTTCAACTGTGGGCATAATATCTTTACCGAGTCTACTCAAGCTAAACAGTCCAACTGCTATTATGACAATAATGATTAAATTTACTAAAACTTTATTTTTTGTAAAATATTTTAATAACCCCATCCTATCTCCCCTCTATTTAGTCAGGCTGACATAATCCAGATAAAGACCTATTAATTCATTTTTGGTAGAAATTTTATTTCTTCTTTCATCTGTTATATTGTTTTCCGTATCAAGTAAAAACTGCAACTGAAATCTTGCCCTTTCATATTTTTCCTTTTCAGTTTCATACTCTTTCTTTAAAGTTGAAATATTTTGTTCAATATAATCCATCATCTTGCTTTTGCCTTCAATTTTTTCCATAACAAGATTTAAACTACTTTTATAATTGTTTTTGCTCTCCTTTAATTCATAATTAAGTCTCTCTATTGATAATTTAGAATCTATATACTCACTTTTTGCTTTATAATTTTTTACAGGTAAACTAAGTGAAAGACCAAATTGATAATCCAGATCATCCATTTCAGTTAGTGAATCTGAAAATTTATCTTCCATTGTTTTTAAGGCGATATTGCCCATCAAATTAAGTTCCGGAAGTGTTTTGTTTTTCGAGATCTTCTTGATTAAACCAAGCCTTTCCAGAGACTTTTTTATTATTTTATAGTTCTGGGTATTTTCAAAAGGAACAGTACTCTTTTTATTTTTACATAATGAACATGCCCGGTTAAAAAGTTTATCAAATTTATCATAATCCGGTTTATAGCTTTCTATATCAATTAAGACCTGAAGTTCTTTTTCTATGATATCAAGCATCATCCTATAATTCAGAACCAGTTTTTTATAATTAATTACCCGGGAGTTTGCCTTTTCCAGCTCATCTCTATCTACCAATCCGCTTTTATATTTATCTTCGACCAGTTCTTTTATCCTCTTAACATTTTCAAGACTTTCATTCATCAATTCCAGAGTTTTATTTTTAGCAATCCAGTCAAAATATAATTTTTTATAATAATTTAGTGTATTTTTTTTACTAATATCTCTCTTAATTTTTTCCATTTCATAATTTAGCTGTGCATTTTTTATAGGGAATCTATCAATTATTCCTTTTGCATTATATAAAAGCGGCTGCATAAACCCTATTTCAATTTCGGGATTATATCTATCTCTGCTGTATTCCAGGCTGGAATATACAGGCTGACCATCCTGAATAGAAGTAATAACTTTTTCCTCTCCTTCTATCTCAGACCGATTGTAATTAATAGTTGAATAAATGGATGTTCCCGAACCCTTAAACTTGCGGGATATTTTTGTAGAAAAATTAACTCCTCTCATATCACTGTATGTTTGATATCCCGTATCTTTTATATAATTCAAATTACCATCAACCATGTAATCATCTATACCTTTAGCACCGTAAATATTGTTTTTGGCTTTTTTTACATCTACATTGTATATATCAAGCTGTGGCAGATTTTTTTTGATTTTATCCATATAGTTTTCAAATTTTAATATTTCTTCTGCAAATGCTAAATGAAATACAAGTAAAAATACAAACAAAATAAGAAATAGTTTTTTCATTCCTTCTCCCTCCTTATATTTGAACCATCTATTATTTTAACAAAATTTTTAATAAAGTTGTTTTTAACCTCTTTTTCATTGGTATCCAGATATTTATTCCATTCATCCTTTTTTATAGTATATAACATAATTGGACCAATTACATTAAACATCCTGGTAAAAATAAATTGTTTTTTATTTTTTATTACAATTCCCTTTTCTGACAACTTAGTAAATACCTCATCATGCCACATTTTTATAAAATTCTTAAAGTAATTCCATACTTCTTCATCTCTTATTATCTCATAAAACATCAATTTCCAGAAATGTTCATTATCAAACATTATTTTTATCATTTCTTCTATAAAAAACTTGCCGCTATCATCAATTTTATCTCTTTCTAATTTTTTCACTACCCGTTCAATCATCTTATCCCTGTTTTTTCTGATCTCTTCAAAATGAAGCTTGATTATATTTTTTAACAAATCTTTTTTCCTGTTAAAATGATAAAAAACCAGAGACTTTGTTATACTACATTCCTCTGCAATTTTAGAAATTGGAGTTGCAGAAAACCCGTTTTCTGCAAAAAGTTTTTCCGCCGTATTTAATATTTTAACTTTTGTTTCACAAAATTTACTCATAATTACCTCCACAATATTAACCGTCCGTACAGTCAATAGTATGTTAAAAAAAAGCAGATGTCAATAGAAAAATAGCTACCGCGATTTTTTGAGTAACGGAAGCTATACATAAAAATGACTTCTGGTAATGAGTGACGGAAGTAATTCCAATGAAGTACTTCCCCGTAATGAGCCTGAAAAATCACATTTGTGATTTTTAGTGCCAGAACCAGAAAAACAATTGAAAATTGAAAGATGAAAATTGAAAGTTATTAAATGTAATCCCTTTGAAGAAAAGACTTAAAAGTTAT
>CAZMFS010000320.1:0-2566 GCA_964565585.1 uncultured bacterium | reverse complement strand
TAATTTTTTAAGGGGGAAAATATGAAAAAATTACTTTATTTAAATTTAATAATTATCTTTTTTTTAAATTTTATATTTGGAATGACAGGAAAAGTTACATATATAGAGGGATCAGTATATATTAATTATTCTCCGGCTGATTTAAACCAGGTTGTAAAAAAAGATGATTTAATAACAACGCATGAGGGAAGAGTAGAAATAGAACTATCAGATGGAAATGTGATTAGAATTGGAGAAAATTCAAGAATATATATTAGTGAGCTCCATAAAAAGAAAAGAAAAAAAATTACAGTGAAAGTTTTTTTGGGTAAATTATGGGCTAAAGTAAAAAAAATTGTCAAAGAAAAAGATGAATTTACTGTAAAGTTTAGAAAGGGTACAGCTGGAGTAAGAGGAACAGTTTATAGAGTTAATCAGTACAGTGATGATTCTGCAGAGATTTATGTCTATGAAGGATCTATAAAAGTTAAGGGAGAAAAACCTGTATCGGATAAAGATAAAAAAGATAAAACAGGTAAAAAAACAAAATCCGAGTTAAATAGGAATGAAAAGCATGAGGTTGAAGGCCCAAAAGAAATAAAAGGACCAGAAGAGGTAACGCTAAAAGAATGGGTAAAAATTGTAAAAAAGATGAATAAAATATATATTTCCTCCAGGGGGAAACCTGATGAACCTGAAGAATTTAACATAGAAGCGGAAAGAAAAAAAAGCTGGGTTAACTGGAATCTAAAAAGGGATAAAGAAAAGAAAAAGTAAAATGAATTATATTCGTTATTTTCAATAAATTAAGTTCTACTTTTTTGATGTTTTAATTATTTAACCGTTTAATTATGATTGCCGAATAATCTAAATAATCAAAGAGATAAGACATTAATACACTAAATTCTCTATAAAATCTTGACAATAACCAATAATCTGGTATATTTTTAGATATAAATAGAAAACAGGGGGTATTTTAATGAATTTTGGTAGGAAATTTAGTTTGTTGGTAGTATTGTTTGTTCTTAGTTTCTCTTTGATTTTTGCTGTGGCAAAAGTAGATCTTTCAGGCGTAATGAAGGTTAGTTATAACAAGGATACTAAAGCACCTCTATTTATGAAAGGTGATTTAGCAAAGCCCGGTAAAAAACAAAGAGATCCAGCTAAGGTATTTTTAGATAAGTATGAATCTTTGTTTAGAGTAGAAAATTTAAGTGAGCAGTCAAAAGCCGTTAAGACAGTATATGACATCCGTGGAAACAAAAATGTTAAATATCAGCAGCATTATAAAGGTATTCCTGTTAGAGGAGGTCAGTTTTATCTTGAATACAAAAATGATAAGATCGTAAGTTTTGCTGGTGAAATCAAACCAGAAATTAACGTATCGACTGCTCCTGGTTTATCAGAAAATTCCGTTAAAAGTATTGCAGAAAATTCAGTTCCTGAAGCGCAAAACAAATCAGTTAAAAAAAGCAAATTAATGATATTCAGAGATAATAACGGTGTTTATCATCTTTCTTATAAAAATTACATCCAGGGAGAAAAGTTTTACTGGGTAAGTTATGTTGATGCTCACACAGGAGAGGTTTTGCTTAAATATAACAATATAAAAAATGTTACCAAAACTTCTTACTATGATGGATCAGTAGAAATAAATATGGATGGAAGTCAGTATGAAGATACAACGAGAAATACCTGGGTGGAAAATGATTCAGGTAGTATTTATACAGAAAGCACTGATACAACCCAGAATGAAAAATGCGTTCAGTTATTATGGACAAGTTCCATGGCAATTGATTATTTTGACCAGGAATTAAATAGAGATTCATGGGATGGCCAGGGAGGTTCAGTTCCCGTAAATTATGTATCATCCGAAACTGCATATTATTACAATGGAGAAGTTACAATAGGAGATGCACCAAATGCTAGTGATATAGGATTTGTTGGAGATCTTGATGCAGTTGCTCATGAATTTGCACATGGGTTTTGTTCATATACAGCTAATTTGGAATATTCGAATGAATCAGGAGCTTTAAATGAAGCTAACTCAGATATTATAGGAAACAGTGTAGAAAGATGGGTTACCGGAGATACAAATGACTGGCAGGTTGGCGAAGATGCTATGAGAAATGGAGAAGATTTTTTAAGAAGTATGATAGATCCTAGTGAAAGTTATAACAGCCAGCCTGAATATTATTCAGATAGATATACCGGAACAGATGATAATGGTGGAGTTCATATTAATGCTTCATTAGGAAACAAGTTTTATCAATTACTTGTAGATGGAGGAACCTGGTATAGTGAAAACAATGGAGATACAACTGTAGAAGGTATTGCAGAAAGTGATGCAATGAGTATCTGGTATGATGCTATGACTACAAAATTTACTTCAACAACAGATTATTTTGAAGCTAGAGATTTAACAATTGCTTCTGCAGAAGATTTATTTGGAACTGATTCAAATGAGGTAAAACAAGTAAAAAATGCATGGGCAGCAATAGGTATCGGTTCTCCCGCCGGTAGTAGTGATGGCGGTGGAGGAAGTGAAGAAGAAAATCTTAAAAATATAATAGTACAGGAAAATTTA
>CAZMFS010000319.1:0-2580 GCA_964565585.1 uncultured bacterium | reverse complement strand
TTCTACCAATAGAATATTTTTCATAAGTTAACATTCATCCAATTCCTATACATGACAGACAAATAAATGTAGCATTATTTAGTATGCTTATAAGTTCTTCTGCAAAAATTCCTGTAAGAATAAAGATAATGGATATTGCGGTAATTGTTAATCGAAAAATATTTTTCTTTATTCTACTTTTCATTTCTTATTCCTTGAAATACATTTATAAGATCTTTAGTTTCTTTAATATCATGAACCCGTAATATACTGGCGCCGTTTAACAATGATATCATATTCGCAGAAATCGTACCGGCAAGTCTGTCTTCTACCTTTCTATTTGTTAACTGTTTTAAGAATGATTTCCGGGATAAACCCATAAGTATAGGATATCCAAGTGATTCAAACTCTTTTAATCTTCTAATAATTTCGGTATTATCTTCTAACCTTTTACCGAAACCTATTCCGGGATCAAGTACAATATTTTTTTTATCAATTTTATACTTATTTGCTATTTGGAGTCTTTTCTGGAAGTACTCATAAATTTCTTCAATTACATCCTGATAATATGGATCTTTCTGCATATTTTTCGGAGTTCCTTTAATATGCATTAATACTATTGCTGCATTATAATCAGAAACTACTTCAGGCATTTTATTATCAAAGGAGAAACCGGAAATATCATTTATAATATGAGCTCCCATTTCAAGCATTTTTTTAGCAACATCGCTTTTGTAGGTATCAATAGATACAGGGATACTTGGGAACAATTTTTTTATTATTTTTATGGCGGGCATTAATCTATTTAGCTCTTTTTCTTTGGTAACCCTTTCGCTTCCCGGTCTGGTTGATTCTGCTCCCAGATCAATTATATCCGCCCCATTGGAGATCATCTTTTCTACTCTTTTCTTTATTTGGTCATTTTTGTTGTACTCTCCTCCATCATAGAAAGAATCTGGAGTTACATTTAAAATTCCCATAATTTTTGGTTTTTTTAATGAAAGGGTAATATCCCGGGCTTTTAAATGTTGGGGTTCATAATTTAGTACTTTCCTAATTTCAGAACAAAGACTATTTAAACTAAAAGGCTGCAATTTTAGCTTGTTTTTAAGCTTGTTAATCTCTCTTTTTGTGGCAAATAGTATAATATCGGTTTTTTTAGGTTTGCCGGATATGGAACTTCTTGGAATTGCAACATCTGCTCCTATAGAAAGCGCATCCTGTTTTAGAATATTGGCTTCTTGTATTTTAAGATTTTTAACTTTTATAAGGTTAATTCGTCTTTTATTTTCAAAAATATCCAGGGAATAATCATCAACACCAATCTTTTTTAGCTCTTTTTTTACATCTTTTTTATCGGGATGTAATAACCTAATTCTTTTGTTCATGTAAGCTATCTCCTTAAATAAAAAAAACCTTTAAAACTTAAATTGATTTAAAGATTTATACAAGATTGATTTTATAACTTTAACCTCTTTTTGTCAACTTTTAATTAGCAGTATTTAACTTAAAAAATCTTGATATAAAATTATATTTAATATATAATTACCTTGATAGGGGAGGATTATATGAAAGATTTCCCATTTTTGGTGGGTGAAGCCACTACATACAAGGAAGAGATTGGTCAAAAACATTTTTTCTCTTATCCTTCAAGAACCAAAAAAAGTTATAAAAAATACGGTTCTGTTTTTGGGTTTATCTCTGAAAAGAATAATCAAACAGAAGTTTTGCAGGATGTTACAAATTGCTATAGAAATTATATAAGAGACAACAAAAATGTAAGGCTTTCTATTAAAAAAGCTCTTGCAGAGAACGAGATTATAGGTGACTTTTTTCTTGCAGTTTTTTATAAAAGAAAAGTTTTTTTTGCATTTACTGAAAATGTTGATGTATATTTATTGAGAAACGAGGAGTTGAGAAAATTATCAAGTCCACAAAGTGAATTTGTAGAATATGAAACCGGTTACTATCTGGGAGATCATTTAATTTTTAATTCGGATAGGGTAGCCGGATTTACAAGTGAACTATCGGAATATTTAAGTGAAAGAGAAATTAGAGATATTCTATGTGAGTATAAGGAAAATATTGCGGCTAAGGAACTTCTGGCAGCAGGATTTGAGAAGACCGAAAACGAAGACTTGATAGTTATGACAGTAAAGGTAAACAATTTAAAAAGGGTACTAACCAGTTTTAACATTAAACCGGTAATTTTTGCGATAAGCATATTACTTATTGCTTTTTTATTGTTTAACATAATTGCTAATAACAAAGATTTTTTCACCGGACTGCTGGAATCTCAGCCCCAAACTGAGAAAGTGGAAAAAGAAATTGATGAAAATGAGAAAAAACAGGAGGAAATCCTGGTAAAAAAAGAGATGAACATCCCGTTAATACCTAAAGTAAAGTATAGCAGAGAGTTTGATGGGGATATTACTTCCTCACCAGTTGTGTATGATGGTGTTTTATATATATGCAGTAAAGATAAATATATATATGCTATCGATACAGAAACAAAAAGTGTTAAATGGAAAAAATTCATGGCATACAAAATGGCAGCCACACCTTATGTTGATGATTCTGGGCTTTATGTAGGAACCTATA
>CAZMFS010000318.1:0-2581 GCA_964565585.1 uncultured bacterium | reverse complement strand
CTTTTCTTCAATTACTTCTACTATTTTCTTTTTAAATTTTTCGGATTTCATTCCATCATATTCACCCGAGTTAACCATGTACCCTTCTTCAGTATATGCTTCAGTTAATTCTTCAGGTTCTTCATTTTTCTCTGGTTTTATAACCCTTCTTATGGGGAGATCAAACTTGCTTGCAAATTCAAAATCCCTTTCATCATGAGCAGGTACTGCCATAACCACACCTGTCCCATAACTCATAAGTACATAATCAGATACCCATATTGGTATCTTTTCACCATTAACAGGATTAATTGCATATTCTCCGGTAAACACTCCGGTCTTCTTTTTATCCTCGGAAACTCTATCAAGTTCACTTTCAGCCATAGCTTTTTTTCTATATTCCTCTACTTCATCTTTGTACTCTTCTGTAACTATTTCATCCAAATATGGATGTTCAGGCGCCATAACCATATATGTTACACCAAATAGTGTATCAGGTCTTGTAGTATAAACTGTAAAATCTTTATCGTGACCATCTATTTGAAATTCAATTTCTGCTCCCTTTGATTTTCCTATCCAGTTTCTCTGCATTTCTACAGTTCTTTTTGGCCAATCAAGATCATCAAGATTTTCAAGCAGTTTATCCGAATACTCAGTAATCTTAAAAAACCATTGATTTAACTCTTTTTGTTCTACTTCACTATCACATCTTTCACACAGTCCATCTACAACCTGTTCATTCGCAAGAACAGTATTACATGAAGGACACCAGTTTACAGGAGCCTTATCTTTATAAGCAAGATCGTTTTCATAAAATTTCAAAAACATCCACTGAGTCCATTTGTAGTATTCCGGTTCACATGTAATAATTTCATGGTCCCAATCATACATTGCACCAATATTTTTTAGCTGATTTCTTATCGCCTTTATATTTTCCATTGTAGATTCTCTTGGATGAATTCCCGTTTTAACAGCGTAGTTTTCAGCAGGCAACCCAAATGCATCAAACCCCATCGGTTCAAATACATTATAATCCTGCATCTTTTTCATCCTTGCCCATGTATCTGTAGGACAATAATTATACATATGCCCCATATGAATTCTATCTCCGGAAGGATATGAAAACATTACAAGTGTATACATTTTATCTTTATCTTTATCTTTCAAATCGGATTTATGCAATCCAGACTTTTTCCATTTTTTTTGCCATTTTTTTTCCGTTTTATTAAATGGATAATCTCCCATTATATATAACCTCCTTATACTATATTTTCAGATTTATAAATTTATTTAAAAAAATTTTAAAACACTTTGATATATTAGGAGTTGCTTAAAATACGCCCCGATTGGGGGCCTAATAGATTGTTAACTATCTTGATTATTCTTGATTTATAGATTATAACCTGCATAGCACTCCTTTTATATAATCCAAATCTACCATGAATAATAAAAATATCAAGTTAAAAATTACTGTACATTAAATTTTAAGGTGTAACTATTTAAATACTCCCCAAATTCATAACCTGATTTAATTACTATATTATTGCCTTTTCTTTTCAGGATATATTCATTGCCTGTAAGGTTATCTACAGGAACATTGTTCAGGTTTTTCAAATCACTGATCCCCATAACCCAGCTAAAAGCTTTAAGGATAGATTTTTTAATTTTTTTTCTTTTATAATATATGCTATATGTAGGTATTTTTTTAGAAAATATTACCCTACCTACAGGATTAGAATAAAAATGGGGAAAATTATTCCATCGGGATCTTTTGTCTTCAAATCTATCTATTTTCCCGGAAACCTCAAAAAATTTACTATCCGCAAAAGTGTAATATTTAAAACAATAATAATTTATTAAAGACATAAATCTTTTTTTATCCCAAAAAGGCCACGAAGAAAAGATATTCTTAAGCTGTTTGTTTGAGAATATTTCCTTATTTAAATTTTTCAATTCTTTTTTTATATTAAACTTTCTCATATTTTTCTTCCAGTATTGATATTTGCTAATATAGGATTTTTTTATTGATAAATCTATGTTTTTAATAAACCTATCAACTAAATCTGATATTCTATCATCTTTTAAATACCTAATATTTACATTTTGTGAGAAGTCAACCAGATACTGTGATATTTTCAAATAATTTATTATCTCAAATGAGGTGTTAAACTGCTCGGAACTGTTTTTTAATCCTTTCCATAATCTATAATACATTTTTCTTGCTTTTTTTTCATTCTTGGAAGAAATTAAATTTTTGATATGATTTAATTCAATTAAATAAATTTTCTGTAAATTTCTGGCACTTTTAATATTAAAATCAACAGTGTTCCATTCAACCTTTTTCTTTTTTATCTTATCTTTATTTAAAAGATCAATTACTTTTTTCCTATATTCTGATGTGTCTTTTATTAGTGTCTTAATTTCATTTCTATTATTTAAAAATCTCTCCAGATTACTCCTGGTATTATGTTTTATTGAAATATTACCGCCGGCTATTTCATTATCCAAATTATTAATTCTAACTACTTCTTCTATTTCAGTATTAAATCTATTATTAACCTCTTTTCCCTTCGGATAATTAACTATAATCATTGCTATAAAT
>CAZMFS010000317.1:0-2605 GCA_964565585.1 uncultured bacterium | reverse complement strand
AAACCGCATTCTTTAGCAATATAAGCAGCTTTTAAATGGTATGTACCTGTTGATTTTACAGTTATTTTGGCAACATTTTGGTTGTTTTTAAAATTTCTTTAGAGATTTTTTAGTGAATATTAAAAAGTGAATACTAAATATCTGGAAACAGTTATGGAGATTAGAAAATTTATATTAATATAATTTAGATAATTTGAATATTTATTCTGTATTGACATACATGGGGGAAGGGGGAACTCCCCCAAAAGTTTTTTTAATTAAGTTCTATAATATTTACTATTGTTCCCCACATATAAATGCTATTTTGATCTTCTGCTTTTTCAAGTATAAAGGAAACTTCTAAACCATCCTGCTTATATTCATCAGGGAGATTATTTGGTTTATATTTTTTTCCATTACTTGATATTATTCCATAAAATCCACCTTCTATATCAATATATTCAACTGTACCTGTTCCCTGAATATAATAATCTTTCTGTAATTCTATTTCTTCTATTTTAACAGTTTTGCCCCACATGTGATATCCTGCTTTTTTATCATTAACGAATTTAAAATTAATCTTTAATCCATCTTTTTTATACTTATCGGATAAATTTATTGGATCATACTTTTTGCCATCTTCCGATACTATGCCGTAGAAACCGCCTTCCATGTCAACATATTTAATTGTTCCTTTTCCTTTGATATACCTGTTATCATATTTAACTATATTAGAATATCTGCTTTCTAAACTATAATTTGAATACACTGCTTTTATTTTGTATTCATAAATTAATCCAGCCTTAACATCCCTATCAGTATAATTTGAATTATTTGTAGTATCTATTTTTTCCCAGATAGGTTCAATAGAATTTAAATTCTTTCTATAAATTTCATACTCGGTGTTCAAATAATTTTCATAAGTAGCTGAGCATTCCAGTTCAATTTTAGAACCTGTAGTTTCGATAATTTCTAGATGAGCATAGCCAAAAGAATAATAATTGGAATTGTTTTTTGCTTTAGTTATTTTCGCTTGTACCTTTGAATCTGAAAGATTGTTTTTCTCAAATCCAGTTGAGTTTTTTTTGCTGCATCCCGTAGTTAAAGTTAAGACTGCTAACATAATCACCATCAAATTAATTAAATACTTTTTCATAATAAACTCCTTTCAAGTTTAAAAATTTAAAAAAAATTAAAAAGTTAAAACTTATCCCCGGAAAGTATATTAACAATTTTAAGTATATAAATCAAGTTATTTTTTATTATTTTCTATTTTTTTGGTTTTTCTTTATTTTATTAACTTTTAGGCTGTTTATTATAAATTTATTAAATATTAATGCTTTAAAGAACAGCAAACTTAAATTAATTAAAATTGGTAATACATTTTTCGAGAATGGATATTTAGAAATTCGAAGTTACATTGAAAGTTTGCTGTAACAATTTTTCAATATACATCGGAACAATGCCAAATTTTGGACATTATATTAAAGATGAATTAATGATATATTAGAATTTTTTGGAATTTTCTCAAATCCTACCCAAAAGCTTAATCTAGCAATTATTTTGGATAATTTCTATCATCAAGAATTTTCATTACTTATGTTTTACTTTTACAAACAAATTATACATATTCCGGCCGAAACGAAGTGAAGTGCCGGAATCCTCTGGTATGACATTCAAATCTTATCTTCGTAGGGATATCCATTAAGCTATTTACTATTTACTATTTACTATTTACTTTTTATTATTTACCATTTACTTTTTACTATTTACTTTTTACTATTTACCATTTACTTTTTACTATTTACTATTTACCATTCACTAATTATTGCCGATATCCTCTTGTAAGATTTTAAATTGGTTTCTCTAAGGAATTTAGTTTATAATTTTTAATTTTGAACTTACTTAGGCTTAGACTCGACTGAAATTTTTAAAAATAACTTTTTTTAGTAGTCCTTGCGAGCAAACGAGGTGAATGAGGCAATCTCAAGTACTGCTTTGGGTGTACTTTTAATTGTTTCTTCGAAGGTATTTGAATTAAAATTTTTAATTCTTCATTTTTAATTTTTTAAAACGAGTAACGAGTAGCGAAAATCCCTGAAAGGGATTTTAAACATAGTTAATTTCTACAACTTTTCCTTTTTCCTTTAATTTTTCGGCGATTTTGGGAACTATCTTATCTCTCTTTAAAATTCCTCTTTGTTTAAAAATAATATTTTTTTTATGAGCAGGATTCTGTGCTTTTCCTACTATGAAGTTTACTTTATCTACCATGTTTAAAAAATAGTTCAGCTGGGTTACTCCGCTGTCAAGTTCTACATCTTCCATATCCTCATCGATAATATGAAATACCTGGTTTAATGTAACTGCTCCTTCTGTTACAACATTAACACCTTTAATATAGTATCTTGGGGGTGCGGCAAGATTTTTGGGATTTTCTTCAATTTTTATATTTTTATTTAGCTTATCTGCTACAATTTCGGCTGTGGTTGAACCACACACTGCCTTATACCCTTCTCGATTCCAGAAATCTTCGACAACCTTTTTATCATCTTCTTTATTATGAGGTGGACCGGTCATCAAGTTAAGGATTTTACCCTTCCTTCCGTGTATTAATAAAGCAGTA
>CAZMFS010000316.1:0-2608 GCA_964565585.1 uncultured bacterium | reverse complement strand
TTTGATTATTGATTTATCAATAATTATTACGATAACTTTTAAAAATGAAAACTCGGACAAGCCGGCCCGCAAGTAAGGGCTGTTTTCATTTTTACAAAGGTATCAAATATATAAATTCAATCTTTTGAATTTAAAAAATAATTTTATATTTTACAGTCCTTCAAGAGTAGCTTCAATGATATTTCTAATAATCATGTTAATCATGTAAATCATGTCTATTTAATTTTTATATTTTCTTTTGACTTCTACTGATTTCCCGAAATTTATTAATAGCCCCAATTCTTTATCAATAGCATTTAAATAATTTACTAACTGAACCTCATGAATGTTTTCCATAGTTTCAACCGATTTAAGTTCAATTATTATTTTATCATCTACAATTAAATCACAGAAATACTTTCCTACTATTTCATCTTTATAGAATACCTTTATTGGAGGTTGTTTTTTAACCTTAAAACCTCTATCTTTCAACTCTTTATACAATGCATTCTCATATACTTTCTCTAAAAATCCAAAGCCGAGTTCATTATGCACTTCAAAAGCACAATTTATAATTTCACCTGTTAACTCTGCTTTTTTATAACCCATATTTTTCTTCCTCAGGAAATTTGTTTGTTTTTTTATATATAATTTCAACAAATTCTATAGCTTTTTGCCATAATGATAAATCTTTGTGGCCTTCATACACTCCCCCCTTTAATATAGTGTACAAAATTATTTTTAATTAAATTAATAAGCTTTTTAAAATTGTTTTTTCACTATTCACTAGAAAAAATCAGCAAACTTATTTTTTATATTTTTCTAATTGGCAATTGTTCATTGGCAATCATCAATTGATAAAAATGCCATTTAGGCATTTTATTCTTTTTGAGGAAAAATCCTCTTATGATTTTTCCGTGTATTCTTGTTCTGGTTCTGGTTCTAGTTCTGATAAAAATGCCACTTAGGCATTTCTAATAGTTTTTATTCTTTTTTTTCTAATTGGCAATTGATCATTGGCAATCGTCAATTGATAAAAATGCCATTTAGGCATTTTTATCTACCACCAGGGCTTAAATATTATACCCTTATCCTGAAGCATACCCTTAATCTTATTAACTGCTGTATCCATGTCTTCGTTATCAAGTATATGCAGATCGTAATTTATATCGGTTTGAATTTCGTTTCCTACCCATACAACTTCAATCTGTTCGGAATTAACCACTGTCTGTATATTTTTCAAATCATCGTTTGTTAAATTAATTGCTGTTACGATGAGTATAGTACCTGCATCTATCATTATGTTAGAAACCTCCGCCATTCTTCTCAGGTGTTCTTTCTTGTTGTTGTACTTATCCTCATCTTTAAGATCGGCATCAACTCCATAAAGCAGACTTCCTATACCCAGAAAATATACATTTTTACCATCATCAAAAAGTTTCTTTTCAAGTGATTTTGCTATCGGCTTCTTACCAACATCTTTATCTCCGGTAATTAATATCAGCGTCGGCTTCTGATTGTACTTTTCGGCTCTTTCCTCTCTTGATATACGGCTTTTAGCCCATTTATAATTTCTTAGATATACCTTTTCTCTTATCCATTTCTGCTTATCTGAAAGAGCTTTATTTATTATACCTCCACCAGATATTTCATAGTTATCAACGATTACGAATCTGCTTGTTTTCCCGTTTTCATGTGCCAGATCAAATGCCAGAGGATTATCCAGTTTTAGTATACATTCTGCCACATCGTGTCTTTCAATCTTATCTTTCTGCTCGGATTCTAAATTTGAAGCGTTTATAACCCTATTAATCTTTTCTATTCTTACTTTGTGCTGAGCTGTTCCAAGTTTTAATTCGTATGTTTTTGTGGTTTCCATTGGTTTCTTACCGAGCCAGAAAATATTAGTCTTAAGTCTTGAAGTTACACTTGTTTTTTGTTCATCGGATCTTGTTGCTACTTCACCTCTTTTTACATAAATCTGTTCTTTTAATGTAAAGCCGGTAGCATAACCTGCAGTAACTTCCTTCTGCTCATCTCTATTGAAGGCTTCTATGGTATCAACTTCGCTTCTTTTCCCGGAAGGATAGAATACAACCTCATCCCCTACATTCAATTTTCCCGTTTCAACTGTACCTGCAATAATCCTTCTATCATCACCAAATCTTGTAAATTTATATACATCCTGAACCGGCATCCTGAAAGGTTTATCCTCGGGAAGCTTTGTTGGTTCAAATTTATCAAGAACCTCCAGAACATTCAAGCCTTCATACCAGCTCATTCTCTCAGAATGATTGGCAACATTATCCCCTTCTCTACCGCTAACAGGGATAAACTGCTTTGGTTCAATATCTATTTCTCTTAAAAATTCCGTATAATCTTTGACAATATCTTCATAAACTTCCTGGCTGTAATCAACAAGATCCATTTTGTTTATTAAAACAACAATCTGTTTTATACCGAGCATAGAAAGCATGTAACCGTGTCTTTTGGAATTTTCCTGTATACCTTCCTCCGCATCAATTACAAGACATGCAGCTTCGGCCCTTGCTGCTCCTGTAACCATGTTCTTTAAAAATTCTATATGTCCGGGTGCATCCATTATAAGATATCTTCTCTTATCTGTTTC
>CAZMFS010000315.1:0-2614 GCA_964565585.1 uncultured bacterium | reverse complement strand
GTTATCAGAATGCATTTTGAAAATATAATTCTAAAACTAAATTACATTAATAATAGATATAAGAGTATATTGTAAAGTAAAATAATGTTAATTCTTTTGTATGATAGGATTTATTTGGATTTTATAGACAATAATGACCTAGCTCTATTAGCAGAGGATATATCAGCTAAATGAGAGTAAATATTTCTATAGGGGTTGCTTTAAATTCATGAGTTATTTTATATAATATAGATAAGATTAAAGATAAAGGAGAGGGTATGAAAAAAATAGCGTGGTTAATAGTGATAGTAATTTTGTCTTTGATTTTATTTTCGTGTGCATCTGTAAACATGAATACACCAGGATGTCTTGATAAAGGAGAAAACAGAGTAGGAGCTTACGGCTTGTATCTTACTGACCCTTCATCATACAACAATGAAGATAAAGAGCAATCAGGAATTGGAAGTTATTATCTTAAATATTCAAGGGGGTTGGGTCAACAAAATGAAATTGGTCTGGGAACAGGTGCTTTCGGAGGAGAATTTTATTACAAGCACGGCTTTTTACCCCAGGAATCTTCCTTTAAAATTGCTTCTTTAATAAATTTGGGATATCTGTATTGGTTGTTTCCCGAAGCAGGTATAGGGGGACTTGCAGGATATCAATTTGGAAATGATATTTTAATTTATGGCGGATACAGACAGCATTATATCTTAGGTGATAGTGAAGATGTTGAAGAAAACTTATTTGGGCACGCAATTGGGGGGATTGAAATTTTCCCTGATTCTTCATTTTCAATTCTTTTTGAATATAATAGAACACTAAATGAAATAAAAATCAAGGATTGGGATATAGATGAATCAGTATACCTGGATATTATAGGTTTTGGTTTTAGTTTTCGATTTTAGTATATTACTCCAATATTTTTTAAAAAAATAATTTGTCGTTAAAATTATTTATTCAATATTTAAATTTATATGTTAAAATAATTAAGGAAATAGGTAATATAGGAGTACTTAATGAATATTTTTTTATTTATAATATTATTTTTTATCATTCTTGAATATTTTTTAAATTTAGTATCCAGATATCTAAACATCAAAAATCTAAAAACATCTTTACCTGAGGAGTTTACTGATTATTTTAGCAAGGACGAATACAAAAAATCTCAGCTGTATACAAAAGAAAAGGCTCAATTTTCAAATATTTCTGACTCGATAATGCTTATATTTAAAATATCATTCATATTATTTGGTGGATTTAATCTTGTTGATAGCTGGGCAAGAAGTATAAGTTCTCATTATATTTTAACAGGTTTGATTTTTCTATGGATGTTGATTTTTTTGATTCAGATGGTTTCTTTACCATTTTCTTTTTACAAATCATTCGTGATCGAAGAGAAATTCGGATTTAATAAAATGACGGTTAAAACTTTTATTACGGATAATATTAAGTCTTTGTTATTATCAATTGTTTTAAGCGGTGTAATGTTTACACCTTTACTGTGGCTGTTTAATAAAATGGATAATTATGCCTGGGTATTATCATGGTTGTTTGCTTTTTTAATTGCTATAGTACTGCAGTATCTTGCCCCAATTCTTATTATGCCCCTGTTTAATAAGTTTTATCCCCTTGAGGATGATGAGCTTAAAAATAAAATAAAAGATTATGCAAATGATCATGATTTTCAAATAAAAGGGATTTACACAATGGATGGATCGAAAAGAACAACTAAAGCTAATGCTTATTTTACTGGAATAGGAAGCAATAAAAGAATAGTGTTCTTTGATAACTTAATTGAGAATTTTAATAACAATGAAATTATGACAATATTGGCTCATGAAATGGGACATTACAAGTTAAAACATATAATAAAAAGAATGGCAGTATCATTCTTCACTACAGGAATTATGTTTTTTTTGCTATCGCTTTTTATAAAAAATGAAATGTTATTTGAAGCTTTTAAAATGGAACATTTATCCGTTTATGCAAGTATCGTCTTTTTTGGGTTGCTTTATTCCCCAATTAATATGGTAATATCACTAATTAGTAAGTTTGTATCTAGAAAAAATGAGCACGAAGCTGATAAATTTGCAGTAGAAACTACTGAAAATCCCGAAAGTTTTATAAAAGCACTAAAAAAATTGAGTCTCAATAATTTGACCAATTTGACCCCCCATCCAGTTACAGTATTTCTTAATTACAGTCATCCACCTGTTTTGAAAAGAATAAAAAGAGTTAGAGAGTTTGCAGATATAAAATAAAATATGGGTCCAGAGCTAAAACAAATATAATTTGGAGGTATTAATGGCATATTTTTTTCTTGCACTAGGAGGAGTTGTTCTTGTTTTTACGATTGTTATTAAATATGTTGGTAATAAACGAATTAATGAGGTTAAGGATAAACTAAAAAATGATGAGTTAATTTATATAGGGCAGGCGAATTTTTTGGGAATACTATCTAAAGGTAATCAGCAAAAATCTGGGAATGGAGTTTTAGCCCTTACTGATCAAAGATTATTTTTTAAATCATGGTATCCGGGAAATGAATATGAGTTTAAAATTAAAGATATTGAAAGTATTGAACAGGTCAATAAATTTTTAAACAAAGCGAAACTTAAACTTCTTTTAAAAA
>CAZMFS010000314.1:0-2618 GCA_964565585.1 uncultured bacterium | reverse complement strand
CCTAACTAATTATATTAAGTTATTATCCGAACAATACCTATATAATTATTTATTTTAAGTATAACAACCATTTTACTTTATCTTTTTATAAATATCATTAATATAACTTTGTTATTTTGTTTTTCAAACGATAAATTTTTTATTAATAATTCTATAATCAACAATTGGTCATCGACAATCGATAATTTCTTCGCATGAAATTTTTATCCAGTCACGCGTTACGCGTCACGGTTTTTATTATCGCCAGTCGAGGCTGTAAAGAAATAGCAACTAATTAAGGAAGATTTAAATATTTTAGAAAACAATCATCATGAATTTATCTCAGGATATCCTCTAAAAGATTATATAACAATTAATTATAGAAGATGATGAAATAAGTTAATAAAAGAAATAGTATGAAGAAGCTCCTAACACATAACGACAAGTTCAGGATGACTTATTTGTTAATATTTCTATATAATATGCAAATTATGTATTTCTTTACAGTCTGAGTCGCCAACCATCAATTTTTAAACAAGTGCTTTGAAAATAAGATATTCGAGAACGTCTTTAACTTTTTGTTTTAGATTGACATTTGAAGCCGATACGCTGTTTGCAGATACCTCAACCGGTCCTATGCACGAAGGACAGCCCTCTTTGCATTCACACTGCTTTATATAATCGTATGCATCATTTAGCACCGTATTATAATCCTCAAGCATCTTTTCGCTTAATCCGATTCCTCCAGGATAATTATCGTATATATAAAGAGTTGGGGCATCAAAATTTGGATCCTTTATCTTCGATATTACCTTGATATCGTTTACATCACACATAACATACAGTGGAATTAGGTTCCTCAATAAATATGCGAGTCCACCAAGAACCATTCCAAAAACATTTTTGCTTATTTTCATCTCATCGATTAGTTTTTCATCTATATTAAACCATACAGAAGTTGTGTTCATCTCTATTTCGGGAAGCTTTATCTCTCCCCAGCCGAGATTTTCGTGCGTAAAAAATTTGATTTTTTTATAGATAGTTGGAATCGTCGTTGCATTTATCTCTCCGTATTCTATAAAATCCTTTCTGCTATCGATTTTATCGAGTATCTTGATATCCACCTTAGTTTCTGCATCGGTATAGTAATTGACCTGAACTTCATTTACATAGGCTTTTCTATTTTCCCAGTCTAGTTTCTGAACTTCATACTGGGTACCCCTGTGTAGGTAAATAGCCTTTTCATAGATTGTCGTTGAGGCGCTGAAGAAATCAACCTCGCCGATAACCTGATGCCTATCATCCGTATTATCTACAATTACAAAATTATCCATCGCTGCACTTCTCAAGCTGATATCCTGTGCCGGATATACATCATCTGTCCAGTACCATTTTCCATTTTTATACTTCACGACATTTTCCTCTTCCATGAACTTCAGTATTTCCTGGGTTTCGGGAAGACCGAATGTTTCATCATCTTTGAAGTTCAGCTCAAAAGCTGCGCATTTGAGATGTGAGGTAAGTATGTATGGGTTATTTGGATCGATTATTCCTTTTTCAACCGTTTCTTCGAATAAAAATTTTGGATTTTTGGCTATATACTGATCTATTGGAGCTGCAGTACATACAAATACAGAAAATGCTTCGTTATCCTGCCTTCCTGCCCTTCCGGCCTGCTGCCATACCGAAGAAATACTTCCCGGATAACCTACAGTAATTGAAAAATTCAGACTTCCAATATCAATTCCAAGTTCAAGAGCATTGGTACTCGCAATTAGAGAAATTTCATCATTTTTAAGCTTCTGTTCAATTTTCCTTCTTTCCCCGGGCAGATAACCGCCCCTATAGGATGCTATTTTATCCAGAGGTATTCTTAACTTTTTGGCATACTTTCGCATATATGATAAAAATAGTTCAACCTTGATTCTGCTTCTTAAAAAAACTATACCCTTTAAATCGTATTTGAGGAAAAATTTTGCAATCCTTACTGCTTCCTTTAAAGAAGATCTTCTTATACCGATATTTTCATCTATAACCGGAGGGTCATATACCATAAAATATTTTTTTCTGGAGGGAGCCCCGTTTTCTCTTATGAGTGATACATCCTCTCCTGTTAATTTTTCTGCCAGTTCCGTCGGGTTGGCAATTGTAGCAGAAGTAAATATAAACTGTATATCGGTACCGTAAAACTCTGTTATTCTTTTTAATCTCCTTAAAACATTAGCAACATGGCTTCCAAATACACCTTTATACTGGTGCATTTCATCAACTACTACATATTTTAAACTTTCAAAAAGATTAACCCATTTTGTATGATTCGGAAGTATCCCCTGATGCAGCATATCGGGATTTGTTACTACGATATCCCCCGCTTCCTTTACAATTTTTCTCACCTGAGATGGCGTGTCTCCATCAAAAGTATAGCACTTAATAACCTCTTCTAAGGAATCGTTGATATCCTGAATTTCTGAAAGCTGGTCCTGTGATAGGGCTTTTGTGGGAAAAAGATACAGTGCTCTGCTTCCCTCTTCTTTTAATAGCTCATTAAAAACCGGAAGATTATAGCACATTGTTTTGCCGCTTGCCGTCGGTGTAACAACCACTACATTTTCATCGTTATTAATTTTGTTTATTGCATC
>CAZMFS010000313.1:0-2624 GCA_964565585.1 uncultured bacterium | reverse complement strand
CCTTTATCAACCCTAATGCTTTCAATATTGTTTATCTCTATATTTTTCAGATACAACTTCCAGTATCCTTCAAGATAAAATATTGTTTCCCTGTAAAAAATATATACAGTTTTTTCGTATGAATCCTTTAATTTTAGCAAATACAGCAGCGGTAAAATAAATAAAATAACAATAAATGCAATAAACATAGGATAAAAAGAAATCATTGTACTGAAATCTGTAAAATCAAGTGTCTCAAATTTCCTTAGTATTTTAAAATATAAAGCTCCGAGTGCAATTAAAAATGCAGTATATGGCAGAAATCTAATATAATTTAAATAAACATTAAAAACAGGTTTCAGTTCAAACAGCTTCTGACTCTTATACTTATTATCATATTCATTGTTGTTTAACTCTGAAAAGTTCCAGTTATTATTGGTTTTCAAGCAGCTGTTCCTCCGACACATCTTTATAAACTTTTGCTGGATTCCCTATTACTACTTTTCTTGGGGGAACATCCTTCGTTACTACAGCGCCTGCACCAACTAAAGCATCTTCACCAATAACAATACCGGGCAAGATAGTTGCATTTAATCCAATGCGTCCCCCTTTTTTAACAGTAATACCGTCATACTCATCAAATCTTTTTTGTGTTCTTCCAATATAGTTATCATTTGAAGTGTTAACACCTGGCGCTATAAAGCAATAATCCTCTACTGTTGAAAAAGCTGTGATATAAGCATTCGTTTCAATTTTACACTTTTTCCCCACCCTGCATTGATTTTCTATAGCTACATTTCTACCTATTATACTACTTTCATCAATTGTTACATTCTCTCTCACAGTAGCTAAATCTGCAATCATTGCTTTTTTCTCAATAACAGTGCCTCTATAAATTACTGCATTTGTCCCGATAATACAATTATCTTTTATAACAGAAGGCGGAAAGTTTTTTTCATCTGTTGTAGCACTTATATTTGATTTCATAGGCAGCTTGCCAATTACAGTATTATCATCAATTCTTACATTTTTCCCAATTTCGGTTCCTTCCTTAATAATTACATTTGAGCCTATTACACAATTCTTACCAATTTTAACATTTTTTTCAATTACTGAATGTATACCAATTACTACATTTACATCTAATTCTGAGTAATCCGAAATAAAAGCCATAATTTCTCCCTTCATAAAAAAATATATCAAAATTTTGAAAAATAGCAAGAGTTTATAAAACCCCATACATGATTTTAAAATTTTTATGTTTAGAAATTCAAGGTCTGAAAAAATATTGATAACACAGCTTTAGATTTAAATTTTTACCAAGAAAAATTTAATTATCACTACCAAAATTTTAAACCCAAAAAAACTACCATCCCTTTCTTTTACAAATTTGGGCTTCATTCCCTCCAAAAAAGCTTCTTGTATCAGGCTGTAAAGAAATAACAACAAATTAAGAAATTTTCAAATTGTTTAGAAAAAGTAATCCCTAATTTGTTTCTGAATCTCTTCCAAGGGGTTATCATAATTAATTATAGGAAATACTGAAGAAAACCCTGAAACAAGCTCAGGATGAGATAGCAATAAATATTTCATACTACTTTACTTAAACTTTTTATATTTTTCAGTCTAAATTATCAATCCTAAAATTACAAAAGTAATACTATCTAGAGTATTTACCCATCAATTCTGTCTTATCAATAATGTGTCCTTCAATTGCTTCCAGAACTTTATCTTTTTTTACTCCTTCGGGAATATCAAGATAGGTATCAATTGCATACAGTTTGAAAAAATATCTATGTGTTCCCCCTGGAGGACATGGACCACCATATTCAAGTTTACCAAAGTCATTTTTTCCTGCTTTAATTTCATCGATATCACTATTTTTTACAAGGAAATTTTCATCAAGTTCGGTAACACCGGATGGAATATTAAATAAAATCCAGTGATCCCATGTACCCATAGGAGCATCAGGGTCATCAAAAATCAAAACAAAACTCTCAGTATTTTCAGGTGGGGTTTGCCATTTAAGCCTGGGAGATACATCAATACCATCACATGAATATTTTGAAGGTATTTTACCCTCATGTTTGAAGGCTGAACTCTTCAATTTAAAACTTCCCATAAAAACCTCCTTTTTAATTCTATCTTAGCTTATATTATAATAATAAATTGATTATTTTTAAACGAAAAATTATGATTAATATTTATCTTACACAGATATCTGAAAAATCACAGTATTCACAACTTTGGTCGTCATCGGTTTGGGCGAAATTATTATCAGGATCAAATATATTCTTAAATAACATATCAAGAATATCTTTTACTCTTCTTATATCACTTTTATCAAAATAATAATCTTTAAATCTTCCCTTTTTCAAATATTTAATACCGCTATTTAAATTTCTAAGACTTAATATTCCTGTTAGAAATCCGCTTGAAACATCAAAATCCTGACTTTTTACAATTAAATAGAAATATATTAAAAGCTGGACAACCTCCTTTTTGGAAGACAGAATATCAATTAAATCTTCACGGGAATAATCCTTTGTTATATCAAAAACGGTAGAATTTATACTTCCCGTTTTATAATCTATTATTCTTAGAACTCCATCTCTTCTTTTATCGATTCTATCAATAAATCCTTT
>CAZMFS010000312.1:0-2634 GCA_964565585.1 uncultured bacterium | reverse complement strand
TATTATATTTCTAAAAACTTTTTCCTTTTTATCAAACAAATCCGGTAAAGTAAAATAGATACTAAAATATTTACTGTTTAACGAAGTAAGAGAAAGCTCTAAATGATAATTTTCAAAAGATATTTCTTTAAATGAATATGCTGTCATACTTCGTAACATATATAAAATATATCAAATATACGCTTTAGTGTCAAGTTATATATGATTAAGATTGATTTATTTTATTAAATTTATAAATATAATTAATTAGTTCGATACGATTTCTTACATTTAACTTTTTAAAAATATGGTATATATGATGTTTAACAGTTTTAACCGAAATATATAACTCATTTGCTATCTCTTTATTGGTTTTACCTTCTATTATTAAATTTATAATATCCCACTCTCTATCTGTTATTCCATGATCTTCTAGATCCTTAAAAAGATGTGTATCATGGATCTGTATTAATTCCTTTTTGCTAAAATAATTTAGAAAGAAGTTGTTGCTGGCTAAAAAAAACACTACATTGTGTATTAAAAAGAAAAATGCTTTATAATCCAGATCAAGCAGATAAAAACCTCCATGAAAAATATAGTAAATTATAAAAAAGGAGAAGTATTCTCTGGTAAGTAGTATTCTTGATTTATTTCTTTTCTGCGTAATAATTAACTTCCATATAGAAATAACAACTATCAAAAAATGTATACATACATTGGAATATTCGATATAATTTGTAAAATCAATAATACTTTTTGTTTCTAAAGTTATAAAAACCTGCTGTATAAGTTTTATATTAAAAAACACAAAAATAGCAGCAATAATATATTTATAAATAAAATCTATGGTTGTTTTTTGAATAAATTTAAAAGCTTTTAAAAGATAAAATAAAAATATATAATGAATAATAAAAATAATATACAACAGAATTAATCTTACAAGAATAAAATACTCATATTCATTTAAAAAAACAAGATTTATTGACAAATAATTTTTTATAAAATATATAATTATTAGCAGAGTAAAAAATATAATGTATTTTCTTAAATAATAAACCATAGAAAATTTGAATTTTTTATATTTGCTGATAAGTCTTATATATATACCGAAACCAAGAATTAATGAAATAATATAAATAAAAATATTAAAATGACTAATCATAGATATATTTTATAACAAATAGTAAATAAATCAATAATTTTTATATAGGACTAAAGTTTGTTTTTTAAAAAAATATATTTTTTTGGAAATAACAATACTTTAGTCCGATAGAAATAATACATTTACTACATTATATTGTATACAAGTAAAATAAAAAATAGGAGGTGTAGTATGAAAAAAATATTTGTTTTTATTCTAATGTTTGTTTTTGTTTTTAGTATCAGTCTGTTTGCAGCGGATTTGGATACTGCAGAAAAATTAAGCTACTACGGAGAATATACAAAAAGTAACCAGATGCTTCAAATCATTCTTGAAGAAGACCCATCCCATGTCAAAGCTAACATATTATACGGAAGAAATTTAATTAAACAATACCGCTACCAAGAGGCTATTGAGCAGCTAAAAGAAGCAATTAAGTATGCTTCAGACGCACATGATACAACTAACTTGTCCTGGGCATATAATAACCTTGGTGTTGTTTACAAAAATCTTGAAAAATATGAAGAAGCTTTGAAGTACTACCAGAAAGCTCTTATCACAGACGAAACCTTTAACAATCAAAAAGGAATGGCTAGAGAGTACAATAATATGGGTAATATTTATCATAATATGGGAGAATACGGCAATGCAAAACTGTTTTATAGAAAAGCATTATGGATTAATCAGGAGTTAAATGACAAGGAAGGTATCGCAATTGCATACAACAACCTAGCTTCATTCCACTATTATGAAGATAATTATAAAAAAGCGATTGAATATCTGAATCATGCTGCTAGATACGATGCTCAGTTACCTTTTAAAGCAAATCTTGCAACAGATTATAGGAACCTCGGTATCATCTATGAATCGATGGGAAATGATCAAAAAGCAAAAGAATATTACGACAAGTCACTAGAAATTAACAAAAAAATAGGTATCCAAAAGAGGTTATTAGAAGATTACAGAAGCCTATCATTGTTTTATGAATCCAAAGGTAATTATAATAAAGCAATTGAATACATTAAAAAAGTTATTGAGATCGATAGAAATATGAATCTTGATAGACTTCTTCAGGACCAAGCTAGATTAAAAAGACTAAAAGAAGAAATGGGTAAAAAGTAAATTGCCAGGATTAAGGTCAGCTTTAGCTGGCCTTAACCCTCCTGATCCTAAGAGTATTCATCAGGATCATAATAATAACTTATATCGTCTTTATTTCTTATAATATATTCCCAGACAGTATGCTTGTCAATGTTTTTTAAATCTCCAACATTATTTTCAATAATAATTTCAATATCATTATTATTTATTAATCCAATAGTTTTATATTTCTGAAGGACATATAACACTTCTCGCTCAAATAATCTGTATTCTTTTTTGAAAAATCTTAAACCTGAAAGCTTAATATTTTCATTTTTTATAGAGGTTGTATTATCATTTATCATTAATTCTAATAACTCTATTATTCCATAATCAAAAAATTCTGAGTTTATTATAATTATTTTATTATTTTT
>CAZMFS010000311.1:0-2637 GCA_964565585.1 uncultured bacterium | reverse complement strand
TTCTCAATCGAGAATAAAACAGAAGCTAAAATTGAATATTATGCCCATACAGAGTATAAAAATTACTACGATAATTATCTGAAAAATGACTTTTTATTTAAGAATAGTTTTTTTGAGTTAAAAAACAGAACATTTCTTGGTTACTCAGATGAATTTAAATATATAGTAAATTCTGTTTATGGGGAGATTAGATTCAATCCATTCATGGTTGGATATAAAACAACATACAATGATTCCAACAAACTGGGAAGCTTTGATAAATATTTATATCCTAAATTAAAGGAGGACGATAATATATTTTTGATCGATACTTTAAAATATCGTGATATTTTTACCGTTAAAAAGAACGAATTTGCTTTAAATGAATATATTGCCGTAGATGTAATTTATTTAAATTTTAACAGGTTTGGTTTGGATCTTAATTATGAAACTTCAAAGGCGGATCCCGAAAATATCGATTTTGAAGAAGATTTTAGGAAGCTAAAGTTTTTTGAAGATTTTATTGCTTCAGTATCTTTTAATTACAATGGGTTTAAAAATGGATTAATGTTTATGTCCGGAAAACATAATGATTATTATTACAAAAAAATTAAAAATGAAGATCTCAATCAAAATAACAATCTCCGGGATGATAGAATTAAAGATTTATTAATTTATGCTTTTTCTAAGGATAAATATTATTTTAATTTTGGAATTTATGACTATAAGAAAGCTCATTTTATTTCGTTAAAATATATATTTAAATTAGGGGATAAAGAGTATTATATTATGGCAGATACTAATATATTGAATAATACTGTTACTTTATATTTTACGGTTGATTATGATTTTAAAACATATCTACATTTTTCTGATAGCTGGGAGAAAGATTATTTTGCAGCAGTTTCTAAAATTATTAGAATAGGTAGATTTAATACAAATATAATGACGGGCTACAGGGATGTATTCTATAAGGAGAAAAATTATTCCGGCTGGTATTCGAACTATAGAATTGAATATGAAACGAATTTTGGATTGTTTTTCTGTTCATTGGGTAATTATGTATTTAATAATCTCTGGAATAGCTGGTTTATATATCCCGAGAAAAATAATTTCATGGTTCATTTTGGATTTAAAAAGGAAGTAAAATGGTAAAAAGAGTTTTTATGGGTATATGTATCTTTTCGATATTAACGGGAATGAGTTTTCCCAAAGTTTCATATAAAGACCGTATGATAGATTTAATACATGAATTAAAAAAATATTCAGAAAATTTTGGAAGGAAATTTTATATTATAACTCAAAACGGTCATTCATTAATCTATCTAAACCAGAACATTTTCACCTATCTGTTTAACAAAAATATCAATCAGAAATATCTCAGTTCTATTGACGGATTGACCTATGAATTTGGTGATTATTCTTCATTTTTAAATAGCTATGTTCATCGAAAATTAAAATATGCCGATAAAAGCAGCAAAAAGGTTTTTTTAATTGGGTATGAAGAACACGAGAATAAAATTGAGAAGATTTATAAATTTGGTGACAAGAAAGATTACCCGGTATATATTTCACCCAGCTGGGATCTTGATGTAATACCGGAGCTGAAAGATTATTCAAAAACAAATAATGTTAATGATTTAAAAGATGTAAAAAACTTTATATATATGATTAATCCTGCTAATTACAGAAGAAAAAGAGAATTTTTAAAAGAATTAAAAGAGAGTGAGTATGATCTTTTAATAATTGACCTTTTTTTTAATAGAGAAATAATTACTGCAGAAGAAATAAATTATTTGAAAATAAAACCTAATGGAGATAAGAGAATAGTACTTGCTTATTTATCGGTAGGTGAAGCAGAAAACTATAGATATTACTGGAAGAAAAGATGGAATAGGAAGAAACCCTCTTTTATTGTAAAAAGAAATGATCGCTGGCCAAATTCCTATATTGTAAAGTTCTGGTATATGCGGTGGTGGGAGATATTAGAGGGTTATATGGATAAAATTAACCAGTCAAATTTTGATGGGGTGGTTTTTGATGTTGTTGATACCCATCTATATTTTGAAAAGAAGGAGTAGGGATGGATTTAAATGTTAAAATTAAAGAAAATTATTATGGAGTTGTTGAAACAATAATTGCTGATTTTATTATTCTAATTATTTTTTTCTTAAGTTTTGAAGGAAAAATGCAATTTTTGAATCTTAACATTCATCCTTTTATTATTGTTGTTGCAATAGTTGCTTTAAGATATGGAAATTTTATTGGGCTTTTAAGCGCATTTATCTCTTCGATTTTCTACCTGTATGCTTATTTATCAACTGGAAGGGATCTTTATCTTTTCTTTATTGATTTTTCCTTTTATAAATTTTTGTTGATGTTTTTTTTAACCGCGATAATACTTGGCAAATTTAGGGATAATAAAAGAAAGGCAATTAATAATTTAAAAAAAGATATAGATGAACTCGAAAAAAAATATGACAGATTGAAAGAAATCAATAAGAAAAATAGTTTTATTAAAGATCAATTCAAGAAAAGAATAATTGATTCAAATGGAAGTTTATACTATTTATATGAAATAGTAAAATCCCTTGAAACTCTCGATCCAGAACAAATTTTTACTGAATTGATGGGAATACTTAAAAAATTTATTAAAGC
>CAZMFS010000310.1:776-2661 GCA_964565585.1 uncultured bacterium | reverse complement strand
AAGGGAAAGAGCAAACCCTTTTAGTAAGTTATTGTCTTTCCCGCTTTTATACATCGTGTACAAACATAAACCTTTTTTGTTTTGCCTTCTTCTTTTATTTTAACACGCTGCAAATTCGGTTTAAATCTTCTTTTAGACTTATTTTTTGCTCTACTAATATTGTTACCTTTTAATGAGCTTTTATTACAGAAATAACATTCTTTTGCCATAATTATACCTCCTAAATCGAAAAAAATGATACCATATCTTATATATTTTTCAAGATTTATTTTTAGCTTTATTCCACAATCTTTCCATCTCTTCTATTGTAGCTTGTGATAAATCACTATTTTTATTTTTTAAAGAATTTTCAACATATTTAAACCGTTCGATAAATTTTTTATTTGTTACTTCTAAAGCTTCTCTTATATCAAAATCAAGGTAATCTGTTAAATTTATTAGGGAAAAAATAAGATCTCCTATTTCTTCTTTAATTTTATCCACATTCTTTTTATTCTCATAATTTATTTCTTCACGAATTTCTTCAAACTCTTCTTCAACTTTTTCAAATACATGATCTATATTTTCCCAGTCAAATCCTATATCTCTTACGGTTTTACTTATATATTTAGCCCTGTCTACAATTGAAATATTTTTGGGAATATTATCCAAAATATTATCTTTCATAACAAATCCTCAAAATCAATATTTAAAGGTAGATAATTTTTTAAAATTTCAGGTACATTAAAAGAACCATCCTCGTTCTGATTTTGTTCCAAAATAGCAGGCAATAGCCTGCTTGTTGCGAGACCGGATGCATTCAAAGTATTAACCGGTCTGTTATTTCCGGTAGAATTTTCTTTATAGCGAATATTACCCCTCAGAGCCTGAAATTCTCTTGCATTTGATACAGAACTAACCTCTTTATACTGATTCATGGTTGGAATCCAAACTTCTATATCATAAGTTTTAGCCATTGCAAAACTACAATCTTTCCCTGCCAACTTAGTTGTTCTAAAATGTATATTTAACTCTTTTAAAAGATTTTCAGCCTGTTTTAACATTTTTTGAAGGATTTTATCTGAATTTTCAGGTTTGGTAAGCTGAAATATTTCTACTTTATTAAATTGGTGACCTCTTATCATTCCTCGTTCTTCTTTTCTATAACTTCCTGCTTCTCTTCTATAACATGGTGTATATGCGAAATACTTCCTGGGAAGTTTTTTTTCATCAATAATTTCATCCCTATGTAAATTAACTATTGCTGTTTCTGCAGTTGGAAGAAGGAATTGTGTAGTATCTTTAAATTTTGAATTTTCAATAAAAAAAACATCATCTTTGAATTTTGGAAATTGTCCAGCGGTTAAACCACATTTTTGGGTTAAAAGATGGGGAGGTAAAATAAACTCATAGCCGTTATTTATATGATACTCTATAAAAAAATTAATAAGAGCCCATTCTATCAAAGCCCCTTTATTTTTATACATCCAGAAGCCGTTCCCTCCAAGTTTAACCCCTCTTTCATAATCAATTATGTTATTCTGCTTAGCTAACTCCACATGATTTTTTATTTTAAAATCAAATTCCGGTTTTTCTCCTTCAATTTTTACAACTTCATTATTGGTTTTATCACCTGCGGGAACATCTTCATCCGGAATATTGGGAATATTTAAAAGTAAATTATTAAGTTCTTTTTTGATCTTTTTTATTTTATCATCATACTTTGAAATGATTTGATTTAACTCAGATACTTTATTTATTATTTTTTCAGCTTTCTTATCTTTTCCCTCTCTTTTTAATTTCCCTATATTTTTTGATTTTTTATTTTTTTCATGTTTAAGCTGATTGGTTTCATTTATTAAATTTTTTTTTTTTTTATTTAGATTAACTATTTTATTAATTTCTT
>CAZMFS010000310.1:0-766 GCA_964565585.1 uncultured bacterium | reverse complement strand
AATCATCCCATAATTCATTAAACTCGTATGTTCCTATTTTATTAATTTCTTCAGTAAAATCTTTATCCCTTTTTTTTAATCTTTCTATTACAACTTCCTTATTTTTTTCAATATAATCAACATCTAACATAAATCCTCCCTAATTATCATATGTTATATAATTATTAGCAAATTTTAAAAACAATTTTTGATCACCCTTAAAATAATCTTTTATAATTTTAGCTGCTTCAGGCCCCACATATCTATAATGCCATGGTTCATATTCAAAATCAGTTAAAATATTATTTTTTGAATATGATAGGGAAAAACCGTATTCCCATGCGTTATCACTTAACCATTTAAAAGCTATTTTACTTTTTTTATTTATATTTAAAGAATTAAAATCTAAAACAGTTCCTAGTTGATGTTCAGAATGACCGGCCTTTGCAATAAACTTTTTTACGAACTTTTCTCCATATTTGTTAAGCATATTATTATAAAGTTTTTTTTGATACTCATAACTTCTGTAACCACTTAATACTCTAAGCTTTATCCCTTTTTTTTTAGCATTTTTTATCATTTTTACTAAATTCTTATAGATAAGTTCCTTTACATAAATTTCATTTCTGTTTTTTGTATATTTTAATGGTATTTTTTTTAATTTTTTTGGTATATAATTATTATTTAATTCATTATCTTTATTTACTAATTTCCATAGAAATTTATCTTTATTATTCCTTATAAATTTTTTTGCCTTTAATAATTTATCTTTTTTTAAATTATATGT
>CAZMFS010000309.1:0-2661 GCA_964565585.1 uncultured bacterium | reverse complement strand
TGTTCTCGAACTACTTAACAACGCCCTCTATATAGTTATTATTAGATTTCTGATAAATCTTTTCTACATCTTCAGGAACCTTTCCTGTAAGCATGCCTCCTCTTAACGGTTCCATTACAACCACATCAATATTCTTTTTGCTTGCAAGTTTGAGACCTTTCCTGCCGGCCTGATAATCTATATCCATATAATTATACTGAATCTGACAAAAATCCCAGTCATAAGAATCAATAATATCTTCAAATACTTCATAATCATCATGAAAAGAAAATCCAACTGCTCTAACTTTATCACTTCCTTTAAGTTTATCCAAAAACTTAAAAACATTATTCTCTTTTAGTTTTTCCCATCTTTTTTTGCTTAAAGCATGCATTAAATAATAGTCAATGTATTCTGTCTTCAACTTCTTCAGCTGTTTCTCGAGATAATGGTCAAAATCTTCATATTTTTCAATTTTCCAGCTTGGAAGCTTTGTGGCTAAAAATATATCTTTCCTTAGCCCTTTTTTTTCTAAAAATTTTCCTACAAAAGGTTCACTCTCTTCTCCATGGTAGGGCCAGGCGGTATCAAGATAGTTTACTCCATTTCTGATTGCATACTCGAGCATTTTTTCAGATTCCTTCTCTTTAATATTACCCTCATCATTTTTAGGAAATCTCATGCACCCAAAACCTAAAATAGAAACTTTATCATTAGTACTTTTCATCGTTCTATATTTCATAATCACTCCCTCTTTATTTCTAACTTATTACCTTTTTTATAATTATAAGTTATAAAAAAAATATTTCAATTTATTTCTTTTCACGAAATCAACCGTAATTTTTATTAATTATCTAATTAACCTTGCAATTTTAGCAACAAACAGTATATTTACTATAATAATTTTTTAAAAAAAAAGAAAGGGGTGTTTATATGGCTAGAGAAAGATGGGAAAAAAGAAGCAGCTTTATCCTTGCAGCTATCGGATCAGCAATTGGGCTGGGAAATGTCTGGCGTTTTCCTTATATGGCCTATTCTAACGGTGGAGGTGCTTTTTTTATCCCCTATATTATAGCACTTATTACAACCGGAATACCGCTTGTAGCTTTAGAATACTACTTGGGAGCAAGACATCAGCTTGGTCCTTCTGAAGCTTACGGAAAAGTAAAAAAAAATACAAACTTTATAGGATGGTTTGCTCTGGGAGTTGCAGGAATGATAACCTTCTATTATGCAGTGGTAATGGGCTGGGCCTTTAATTATCTTTACAGCTCTATTGGAATAAAATGGGCCGGCAACGAGGGAAATTTTTTTAATAATACAGTTCTTGGAATATCCAAAGGAATCTATTCCTTCGGAGGTTTAAGATGGCCCGTTGTTCTTGGGACTTTTCTCACCTGGGTCGCAATATTTTTGATAATATTTAAAGGAATAAAAGTCGTAGGTAAAGTTGTTAACTGGACGGTGGGAATTCCCTGGCTATTAATATTAATTCTTATAATCAGAGGTATTTTTCTCAAAGGTTCATCCGAAGGTCTGGAATACTACCTGAATCCTGATTTTTCTAAACTATTAAATCCCGGAGTATGGCTTGCAGCTTACGGACAAATATTTTTCTCTCTTTCGTTGGGATTTGGTATTATGATTGCATATTCTTCATATCTCAAGAAAAATGCTGACATTAATACAAATGCATGGGTGGTATCCTTTAGCAACTGTGCAACATCATTTTTTGCCGGCTTTGCTGTTTTTTCTGTACTTGGCTACCTTGCTTTTACAACCGATACAGCTGTTTCTGATGTTGTAAGCGCAGGACCTGGGCTCGCATTTGTTGCATATCCTACAGCAATTGCGAAACTCCCTGGAGGTATAATTGCCCAATCGGCATTCGGAATTATGTTTTTTGTCATGCTTTTACTTCTAGGTATAGATTCTGCATTCTCACTGGTAGAAGCGATTGTAACAGGTCTAAAAGATACTTTTAAATTTAAAAGAGAGAAGGTAACTTTTGCTGTTTGTGCTATCGGTTTTATAATAGGAATAATTTATATGACAAGAGCAGGCCTTTACTGGCTTGATGTGGTCGATCACTGGATGAACTGGGGATTGATTATTGTAGGTTTAATGGAAGCAATACTGCTTGGGTGGTTTTACAATACTAAAAAAGTTGCTAAAGATATTGATTCAACCTCCGAAATCAAATTTGGAGGATTATGGGTTTTCTCAGTTAAATTCCTAACTCCTATAGTACTAGCAATAACTATTTTAATGAATATCTACAAGGAAATAAAAGATCCATACGGTGATTATCCGATATCAGCACTCATGATTGGTGGATGGATCCTTCTAATAACAATATTTTTCTTCTCATTTTATATGCAGAAAAGAAAGAAACCGGATCAGCCCCCATTTAATTTTACCAGAACTATCGGGTGGATAATTATGTATACAGGTACTGTAATTACTTTTTACTTACTGTATAAACTGCCTAATGTATGGATTCCAATTGTGATATTAATCGTTTCTATACTGGTTGGTCTTTTTGTAAAATCGATACCTAAAAAGGAAACAATAACTCCTGAATAAAAGGAGGATATATGAGTATTTTATCAATTATAATGGGAATTTTATTTTTTATTATTTTATTCGGTGGTTCCATTTACGGAATCATTAAATTAAGCA
>CAZMFS010000308.1:0-2682 GCA_964565585.1 uncultured bacterium | reverse complement strand
CTGGGAAACAAAACAGAAGATGCAATTATTATTGCACCTTCTTACTTTAAACTCTTCAAGGGTTAATCCATGATTATCCGGATCTATACTTATTGTTCCTTTATTCCTTATCTTTAGCTCTAACTTATCAAAGTTTGAATAGTAAATAAGATCTAATCTATCAACTGCTTCATAACCATTTATCTTTTTTATTTTATCATTTTCTCTTATTCCCTTTTTATAACTGTCGGAATTTTTTCTCACATGGGTAATTTTTATCATAAATATTTATCAGTAAGCATTTTTTATAGTAAAAGTAAAACTCTTTTCTTCATCAGGTTTTAAATACACATTAAATCTTAGATTTCTGCTTTTTGGATCCTGAACCTTAATATCGCTGTTAACAAGAGTCATATAGCTGCTTCTATTATATATTGCTACTACTTCTGCACTTTCTTCCTTTCTATTTTTTAAAGTTACCTTGTAAATATACTTATAAACCCCATCGGAAAGCTTCACTCTGGATTGGAGCTCAGTTTCGCCTATTACATCAAATGCATTTCCTATATTGACTGAAACCATCTCATTCTTAGGTGTGTGATCAATACTATCCTCTCCTAAAAACTGAGATTTCTCTCTTTTATCCTTCTTGTAAACTGAAACAACTCCTGCTGGAAGAGATATACCTAAATTATTATTATCGCTATTTTTAAACTCCATAGAAACTCTAACATCCTTGTTATTTTGACTAATGTTGTAGGTTAATTTTTTGTTAACATTTATTTCTACAGGATTAAAAAGAGGAATTTCCTTATTTTGTTTATCATTAATCGTTACAGGTCTTTCAACTGTATAAAGATGATACTCTGATATTTTTTCCTCGGATACTTTTTCTCTTTGTGCAGTATCCGCCATCATTCTTGTTCTTAGTGGTTTCTGTCTTGATTCTGAAACTTTTTTCACATCTCCAGCCATAAGTTGTAGATCAACTTCATTATAATCTTTTCCACTTCTATTTTTAAGCATAATCCAGCTGCTCAACACCGCTTTTGTTTCATCATCATTAAGATTTAGATTATATTTTGCGTTCCAATTTATATCATTCATCAGATAGGATATTTTGAAATCAACATCTCTTGATACATCACTTTTGATTTTCCATGATAAAGTTGGCTCAATTATTAAGTCTGTTTGCTTACTAAATAAAAACTCTCTAATCTCATTGGTATCAATAGAAATATATTTGTCATTTTTCTTTAATAAAATGTTGCTTCCATAGGCAGATACCAATTTACCTTTGTACTGTTTACCTTCTTTAGTTAAAAATTCAACTTCTGAACCAACAAGCTTATCAATTAATTTATTCATATTAACTAAATCATAATCATAATTTTGTTCGAGTATATCTATCCGCCGTCTGTAATTTTCGGGGTAGATCGAAATGGAACCCGTATCAATTTTTGTAGGAACCTTTTTTAAACTGTAATTGTCATGGACTCCTCTCCTTAAGTCAAGCTCAAATGTTTCATTATAAAGACCAAAATCTCCATTATACACTGTTAAATTTCCATCTGCATAACTAAAACTAACTACCAAAAGTATCAAAAATATTATTAAAAATTTTTTCATACTCCCCCTCCTTATTTGTTTAAATTATATGTCAAAATCCATATATATTCAATGAAATAATAATTAACCCTCTTTAAATCTAATTAAATTTTAATATAATCAGAAAAATAAACAGCTCATTAAGATCTTATCCCATATAAAAATTATTTTATTTAGTTATAATGAACAGTAATTTTAAGAAATCTTGAGGTTTCCTAAATAAAGTAGCTGTTATATCTTGAAATCTCTTATATAAAAGTTATAATTTAAGTATATATAAGATTTAAGAAGATTTGACTAAAAATAATAAGGAGTAGATTTGGAAGAAAATAATTTTCTTTATTTTAAGTACGATCATACTTATATAATTAAACTTGAAGGAGAAGTAAGATATACAAAATGTGCTGATCTTGAAAAATTTATCAATTTTATATTTGGTAAAAATACTATTGAAAATATCATCATTGATCTTAAAGAAACCCAGTATCTAGATAGTACCTGTCTCGGACTTCTTGCAAAGATGGCCAATTACTTAATAACTAACAAAAACAAAAAACCTACAATAATATCAAATAAAGGAAATATTAACCATATATTAAAAGGTGTAGGATTTAATAAAGTTTTTCATATAATTAAGCGTTATCCTCAAAATATTGAAGAATTAAGCAGAATATCTATAGATGACAAGGACAATATTGATACAGATATGGGAAAAATGATAATGGAAGCACATGAAGAATTATTTAAATTAAATAAAAAAAATAAAGAAACCTTTAAAGATGTGGTTGAAGTTTTTCGAAATCAATATAACAAAGATAAAAAATAATAAAATGTAATAAATTTCTTTATTTCTATTTTTTATAATCATAAGTATCGCTTTAACATTTTAAAAAAGAGGAGGTATTATTAATGTCGGATGATAATGTCTATTATCAGATAAACTATAATGAGACCACCAACAAGCTAAATAGTAACATCAAAACCGGTTTGTCACAGAAAGAAGCTAGAAAACGTTTAGAAAAATTTGGAAAAAACAAATTGAGAGAAAAGAAAAAGGTTTCTGCATTAAATGTTCTTGTTGATCAATTTAAAGAC
>CAZMFS010000307.1:0-2690 GCA_964565585.1 uncultured bacterium | reverse complement strand
CTTTCATTGTCCCTACAATTAAAGGATCTCTACTCAAGTAACCTGATGCTGCAAAAAGTTCCTCTCCAATTAATGTATAATCACAAGCTGCAATAAAGAAAGGAATTTGTGATACAGAATCTGTTCCAGAAATCTGAATAGCTCCAACATCATTAGCTGTTTCAGCAAAAATTAATGATTCTGCATAGAACTTACCCAGAAGAAATACAGCTCCAGGTTTTTCTCTTTTAAACAGACCACTAACAGCACCAGCAAAAGCAAACTGCTGTCTTGTTAAAAAGAAAACATCATTAGAATCAAATAGATCTGGTCTACCCTCTTGCATATAAGCTTCCTGAACAACATCCTGCGCAATACTCATAACAACTGGATCTCTATTAGGAACTTTAAGAGGTGTTGAAAATTTTGCAACCTTTCTTGTAACAGGAGCAAGTATATTCAAACTTGCAAGTGTAGCAATCTGTGAAGTAGTACCTATTCCGGGAACATAATAAATCGGTTTTCCCATCTCGGTAGCTCTACCAACTGCATTATCTACTTCCTCAAGTCCTGGAATTCTTCTAATAAAGAATTTGTACCCGGTTCTTGCCTTTTTTATAAAGATATAAACAAGTATTAAGAATATTACAACTCCAACAAAAGCAGAAAGTTTTCCAATATTAAACCACGATGCTTTTGTATTAACAGATTTTGTCAAAAACGGTTTAACCGGTTCTCCTTTATCGTTTGAAACAAAAGCTCTTGCAATACCTTTACGAGAGTTAGGAAACGGATGTCTGCTTCTTTCCTGCAGGGAAGCCTGAAATTTATATCGTTTATCCTTGTTTTCAACACGATATTCAGCTTTTAAATTTTTTTCAGATACTGATTTATGATATATTCTAATAAGATAATATTTAACTTCTTCCGGTTTATTTTGAGGTCTGAAAAAGACATTAACCTGGGTACCATCATCTGTTTTTTTGTCGGTAATTTCTAGCTTGCCTTTTGGAGTAAAATCAAGTTTTGTTTTCTCTTCAGCAACATCTTCTGCTGCAAAATTTATTGAAAATAATAACCCTATACATATAAATATTAGTACTAATCTTTTCATCTTAGCCTCCTAACGTAGTTGTTAGAATCTCTACCCAATCGGAAAAAATATAGTTCATTCTTCCGATAAAGAGACTTATACGTGCCATAAATGTATATCCGAAAGCTCCACCGAAACCCAGCATCAATACTACAAGAGCCGGTTTTCTTGAAACTTTAATTACAAAGTTATCATTTTTAAATGAAAAGAAAAAGTATATTAATACAAGTAAAACACCGATAACTATCAAAGGACCATTTATAGCACTAATAAAGTTTGACCAAGTAGGATTATCAAAAAATTTCGAGAATAGCTTGAAATTTAACATGGAATCACCATTAGGATATCTAATAGTAGCATGTAACTGCTTTGATACCATGGTCATCCATACAGGAACTATCCTAAATCCTGCATAAAACCCAACTGTAATGGCTATTGGGTATCTACTCAACCAGCTGGATTTTTCGGAAAATCTAGAAATATAAAGAGAACCAATTATACCTCCTATTATAAAATATATTGCAAGAAGGTAGCGTCCATTTTCAAAATAGTTTCCTACAGGTACTATCAGCTTTGGCATTAATATTTTATGCCAGGAGACTGCTATTGCATATCCAACTGATACTCCCATAAATATATGTTCTGCTACTTTATAAACAGGATTATCCTCCCATAAGAAAGTATATATTGCTAGGGATAAAAATACTGCTAAAGTAGGCCAAAATAAAGTCGATATAGCTTCCATATATTAAGCACCCCACTTTCCGGCTTTTCTTCTCTTTTCATCTCTTCGTTTAAAGTAATACCCAACATTACCTATTATGATAAGTATAATTACATAAATATGTGCACCAAATTGAGATGACATACCTCTTCCTGCCTGTCTTCTTCTTAATATCGCTGTATTAACTTCAGATTTTGTATATTTGGGTTTGTAATACTGTTCGGGATATTTACTTTTATCAACATCTTTATATAAATTTGTAAGATATTTTTTGATATCTTTATCAATTACTTTATTTTCTAATTCAGTTACCATCTGTTCGTATTCAGCAGCTCCCTTCAATCCAGCTATCATTCCTGAAAACTGGCCCGAAGCTGCATAAGCATAATATTTAGCTGCATTTACAGCTGTAGTTCCTACAGCAACTTCCTGATTGTATAATGAATTAGCATATCTTAACCAGAACTCAGGCATAGCAGTACCTGAAATTGATACCACCAATCCGAAAGCATTGTAATTATTAAATCTATCCAGAATTGGTAACTTATAGACATCTGTACCAAAATAATCTGTATTAAAAATTGGCCTTAAATCAGTTCCTGTTGAAACCATATATGGAGTTGCAGGATAAGCAAGACCTAAAAATACATAATCCTTACCGTATTCAGCTTTATATTCCTTGGCAATTCTTTTTATTCGACTGTCCGCCAGCTCCAGATATGGCATATAAGGAGCCCAAACAACCATAGGAATATCTCTTAAAAACAGATGTCTCATAACAGCATACGCCATTGGATCACACTCAGGTGTAGTACTTGGCCCATAGTCAAATCCAATGAGTACACCTTTTTTCTCATCAGGATGTTTTTTATTATATTTATGGATTTTTTCTAT
>CAZMFS010000306.1:0-2764 GCA_964565585.1 uncultured bacterium | reverse complement strand
AAATAACAAAAATTACGGCTTTAGCTAATTTATCAATCCTGTCTGGAGTGATTTTTAAGTTCAGGAATCCTCTATAATATTTTAAAATCAATTTATTCAAAGTTTTAACTATTAATTATTTCATGATTTTTGATTTTATAACTATTACTTCAGAGGGATAACATTTAAATCTTTGTGGTATGGAGATTTTTCAGTTGTGCAGTTTTTTACTTTGTCCGGTGTTCGTTGCTTTTATCTTCGCTGTCTTTTTGGTAAATCTCACAGGTTTCACAGTTTCCCGAACAGCCGCTACAATCAGCAGGTTTTTTAAGAAAAGTTTTTTTAAAAAGATAATATGCAGCTCCTAGACCTATTATAACGAGTATAATGTTAATCATAACTCCTCCTAACCGGAAATTATCCCAATCCGAATAAAAGTCCGAGATTATATACGATGAATGATACAATCCATGGGGCAACTAAAGTTAATCCAATAGACATCATCAATATTTTTATACCGAATTCCTGATATATTGCACCCATAACTACCACACAGGGAATAAATAGCAGTATGTAGACCATATACGAGTAAGCTGACAGTGGTGTAAACTCATTTTTCAGCTTTCTGGTCAAAGCAGTTTCTTCATGCTCATCAACTGAGAACGTTGCTCCCATGCTCAATCCACCAAACATCCCTTCCAATGATTCAAAAAGTGCATCCTTGAATCCAACTATTTGCTTACCTGCATCTTTTAGAAAATTATTTTGCTTAATTTTGTTTCTTCCTTTAGAAGAACCCTCGTCTTTATAAAGCTGCCCTAAAGATCCAACAACAATCTCTTTTGCGATCATTCCGGGAATTAATGCTGCAACAGGTTTGGTTTCTCCAAAGCCTAAAGGTTTATATATAGGAGTTATTGACTCTGATACCTTATAATAAACGGTATCCTCAGTTTTTGCTCCATAAGGTATATTCATAACCACCCATAAAAGTATCATAGCTGCAAGAATTACTGTACCTGCTTTTTTTACAAACTCTCTCAATCTTGTCCAGATGGACTCCCAGATCATTTTCAATGAGGGAATTCTATAGGGAGGAAGCTCCATAATAAGTTGATGTTCTTCTCCTTTAAATACAGTTTTTCTCAAAAGATAGCCGATCAGCACAGCAATTGCAATTCCCAATAAATATAATGAAAAAATAATATTTGTTTGATTTGTACTAAAAAATACTGCAGTAAATAATATATACACCGGTAATCTAGCCCCACACGACATAAACGGAATAATTAATGCAGTTAATTTTCTATCCGTGTCATTTTCTAAAGTTCTGGTAGCATAAATAGCAGGAACATTACATCCAAAGCCTATTAATAGAGGAACAAAAGCCTTCCCGGGCAACCCGATACTTCGCATAATCCTATCCATTACGAAAGCGGCTCTTGACATATATCCGCTTTCCTCAAGAAGAGCTAAAAACAAAAACAGAAAGAAAAGAAGCGGTATAAATACAAGTACGCTTCCCACTCCTCCAATAATTCCTTCATTAACTATTGATGTAAGCCAATCCGGAGAGCTTATAGATTCCAGTCCTATCATTATCCATTTACCTATAAAATTGTTTATAAATCCTTCAATCCATGTAATAAAAGGTGCGCTTCCTTCAAAAGTAAATTTAAATACAAGATATATTAATCCTAAAAATATTGGTAATCCCAGAAATTTGTTTAAAACTATACTATCAACTTTGTCTGTTAATTCTTTCCTATCTCCGGTTGGAGGAGTCACCACCTCCTTGACAATACCCGAAATATGCCCGTATCTCTGATCGCTTATGACGGATTCTGCATCTTCTTTAAAATATTCTTTTAATTCTTCTCTTCTTTTTTTAAAATGTTTCTTCAACTTATCACTTTCAAATCTTTCTAAAGTATGATTATCCCCTTCTAAAAGTTTTATAGCATACCACCGGGGATCAACTTCCAGCTTGTTTTCATATGAAACAAGATAATCAATAGAATCCTGAATATAGGTTTCAACTTTTCGGTTATAACGAATTACACTAGGTACTTTTGCATTCATTCCCGCCTGAAATAAATCAACAACACCTTCGCCTGTCCTTCCAACCGTAGGAACTACATCTATTCCGACAAGTTCCTTGAATAAGTCAAGATCAATTTTATATCCCTTTTTTTCAAACTCATCCCACATATTAAGAGCTACAACCATCGGTATTTCAAGCTCCATTAATTGAGTTGTTAGATATAGGTTCCTCTCTAAATTTGTTGAATCAACAACATTTATTATAAAATCAGGGTTTTCCTCAATTAAAAAATCCCTTGCAATATTTTCTTCTACCGAATAAGGGCTTAAGGAATAAATACCCGGCAAATCCACTAATTTTAGTTTTTTACCATTGAATTCTATTACTGCTTCCTTCTTTTCTACTGTAACACCAGGCCAGTTTCCAACCTTGAGTTTTTGACCGGCTATTTTATTCAATATTGCGGTTTTTCCAACGTTGGGATTCCCAACAATTGCTACAAGTAATTCATTTTCCATACTCACTCCAAACTAGTTATTTATTTTTTTATAAAAATTTTATTTTTTCATTTCTTCTGCAAAAATTTTATTAGCTTCACCCTGTCCAAGCATCAATCTAGTATTATCAATCTTAATAAGCAATGGTCCTGGGCCATCCTTTTTAATCTCAAGAGTTTTGCCAATTACAATACCCATCGACTTTAACCTATGCTGGAACCTCCGTCCTCCGCCAATCGATTTT
>CAZMFS010000305.1:0-2765 GCA_964565585.1 uncultured bacterium | reverse complement strand
ACAAGTCCAATATTATCTTTAAAATAGTAATAGACATATACATCCATTGAATCACTTGATTTTTCAATTAAAACTGTATAGCAATTGTGATATGTTATATTGTTATGTGAAAAATCTTCTTTTCCTTCCCACTGAGCAATATCCCCTTCTTCATTAAAAATCCAGGTCCCTCCAATGCGATAAGGATAGTCAACTATTTTCTGCTTATCGTAATTAGTATTTGATGAATCATAAACATATTCAAAAATTCCATCATCATTCTTTAGTATATAGGAATTTTCATTACTTACAGGATATCCCCTTAAAGTCTGCCCATTATAATTAAAATATTCAGGAGGTCCAAGAGACATTGTAATTGTTTCTTTATAATCAAGACCTACATTTTCAACGTATTCATAACCATCATATTTCCAGCTATTATTTTCTGATAGCGGCATCAGATTTAAATTGCTCCCCTCATCGGGCCCGGCGATATCACAACCGCTAATAAAAATTGCTATTAACAAAAATAGCATTGTAACAACTTTTTTCACAAACTCTCCTTTCATCATCATCATAGTTATATATCCACCTACTAAATTTTCCCCTTGATAATAAAATAAATGATTGATGGGAAAAATCAATAAAATTTTAATTTTGTAACTGTTTACAGAAAAAACTTACAAAATACCAAAACATATACAGATTGGTTAAAAATATTAATACACATTTTCTGATTAATAATTTATTCTAATAATTTGAAAAACTTTTTCAAAAAAAACACGGATTAAAAACCATTTTTTTGGGAAACCATTTTTTTATCAGATTCCTTTTCTTTTCATTTCTATAATTAATACTATTCTTTTTGTTTATCTCTTCAAAGCTATCCGAACCGTAAAGCAGTGCGGATAAGGCTGAAATAGATATTTCGAGATCTTCGCTTTTTTCAGTTTCTTTAACTTCTAATTTAGAATCTTTGTTCTGTAAAATTAGTTTTTTATTATTCCAGCTGCAAAAATTATCCAGCACTTTAACAACAGCACTGCCATCATAATTTACTTTAATGTTTGAAAGAGCTTTTTTTACATCAATAATTCTAACCATCCACGGAAAGGCATGCATATCCACCTTTATTTTTTTGTTGTTTTTTAACCACGAATAAAAATCAATCCCGTAGGGAACAAACATTTTAATACGTTCTATTTGATCCAGATGCTTTGTAAAATACCTAAACAGCATGTTTCTTGAATCCGAATCTGTCCAGTACATATTGCTTACATCAATAACACCTGTTTCAAAAATATCTCTAAATCCCTTTTTTGTATATTTAGAAGCAGCAACCAGCTTTTTATCTCTCTTTAAGAATATAAAGATGTTATCTTTAGAATATATATGCCAAATTCCTTCGCTTTTATTATCAAGAAGAACCGTTCCGTGATACTTTTGAAGAGCTACTTTTCTCATGATATAAAGAAAATCTTCTCGTGATTTATCAGAATCCTTTCTTGTCTCTTCCCAATTACCCTCAGCTTTATAGTTTTTATAATGAGCAAGACTATCCAGTGAAATATCCAGTTTCATATTATTATTAGTAGAAATATACCCGTATTTTTCTTAGAAAGATTCCTTGAAGGGAAGTAGCATACTAACAGATTGTTTATTTTTTTTCATTTGATTAAAAGATTCCCTCATTAATGAGGATACAAGTCCCCTATTTCTATACTCGGGATAAGTAGCAACTCCTCCTATACCGCCCATTCTTTTAACATCTTTTCTTACCACCTGTTCAAAATCATGTATTGTCAAACTGGACACAAGTTTATTACCATCATAAACACCAAGATTTAAAGCGTTTTTATACCAATCCAGCTTTCTATCTTCTTTGATTTCTTCTTTCCATTTACCAAAAGCATAATTCTGCATTTTCTTCAACTCTTTAAAATCAGATTCATTAATTTTTTTTATTTCCATAGTTTCCTCCTAACTAATAAGACACATTCTAATTTCAAAATGTTTCAACTATTACTAGAAAGTAAAATATTTTTTCTAAACATTAAAGAATTTTAATGGTAATATCTATATAAATTAAAAGCATTTTATTAAATAAAAAAGGAAGTGGAAATATGTATAAAATTGATTTAAACAGTGATTTAGGAGAAAGTTTTGGTAATTACAGGATTGGAGAAGATGAAAAGATATTGGAGCATATCTCATCTGCAAATATTGCATGCGGATGGCATGCCGGAGATCCAACTGTAATGGAAAAAACTGTTAAACTAGCAGTAAAAAATAATGTTAAGGTTGGTGCCCATCCAGGATTTCTCGATAAAATGTCATTTGGAAGGCGTAAAATTTCAGTAATCCCAGAGGATCTAAAAACATATATTAAATATCAAATTGGAGCATTAATGGCTTTTTGCCAATCAAACGGAATTAAGCTTCAGCATGTTAAACCCCACGGTGCTATGTATAATATGGCTGCAGAAAATAAAGACTTAGCCGAAGCTATAGCAAAAGGTGTTTATGAAGTTGATGAAAATATAATACTCATGGGATTAGCAAAAAGTGAGTTAATTAAAGCGGGAGAAAAGATAGGGTTAAAAGTTGCCCGGGAAATGTTTGGAGATAGGGCTTACAATGAAGATGGCACCCTTGTATCAAGATCAAAAGAAAACGCTGTACTCCATGATACAGATCTGGTAGTTAATAGAATATTAGAGATGATTGAAAATAACAGAGTTAAATCCATAAATGGAAAGTGGATAAATATTAGGGGCGATTCCATA
>CAZMFS010000304.1:0-2769 GCA_964565585.1 uncultured bacterium | reverse complement strand
CGATATGCATTGTATTTAAGACTTATAGGAATTAAAAAAAGAGTGGGAAAATAGATTCATAAAATATCCAAAATCAACCATGAATCACCGAGAAACAACTGCAGGAGATGATTTATTTTTCATAAAATATTCTCAACTTTAATTTATCAAAATAGCTTATACCCAGTTTTCTAATTTTTTTAAAAAATTTTTTTATACAGTCTCAATTAATATTTTACTACTTCCCAGTTTTTTCCATAATCATGGGAGGCTAATACTTTATGCCCATCGGTAGCATAAATATGTTTTCCACTGCTATTCGTTGTAATAGCATTGGAATTTTCGTTTCTAAAATCGGCTCCCAGTAGTAAGAAGAGTGTTGTAGCCATAAAAAATCCTAAAAGAACTGATTTGATATCAATTTTATCCATGATTAACCCCCTTTTAAACCTTAAACAAACATTTCTCTATCAGTTCAGAACATTAAAAAATAACAACATTTATATTAACAAATATTTAGATTTATGTAAAATTTTTTCATCCATCAAAATCCGGAAATAGATAATTAAATGCCAAAAGCAATGGTATCGCAATAATTATTCCGGCTATGCTTATTCTCATTCCCACTACTAAATTAAACTTATCAACAAAAAACCCCACACAGAGAGGTCCCATACTGTAGATTGCTGTATAAAGTGTAGAAAATAATCCAAATCCAGTCCCCTTATATTCATCTGGAAACAAACGTAAAACATATGAATTAATTAAAGTATTATGTCCTGCAAAAGTGAATCCAAATACAAGAATAGATAAATATATAAAAACCGAATTAACGTTCGAAGTAAAAACAAAATAAAAAATTAAATTTGATAAAAGTATTAAAAACAATATTTTTTTAGTTCCAATTTTATCGGCAACCCAGCCTATTAAAGGTTTAGCAGCAAGACCGATTATAAATATTAAAGAAAAAAGCTGATTCGCCTTTGAAAATTTGTACCCTTTTTCAACCAGCAGAGTTGGGATAAAGGATTGAAATGCTAAAATGGAAAAAAATCCAAATCCTCCAACAACTGTTGCCCAGATTATAAATTTCATCAATCTTGCCTTTTTAAATATCTGAAAAATATCTATAATATCTTCTTTAAATTTATAATAACTAAATTCATTATCACTTTTTTTCTGAATATTTCTATTTTTAGAAGAATAAATAAAAAGAAAATTAACAACTAGTATGCATATTCCAACACTAAAAAAAATACCTCTCCACCCCAGATTTAAAGTTTCTATAAAAAAAACAACAACCAGAGGTGCTAGAGTAGCAGCTAGACCGCCAAAATTTTCCAGGAAGGCAGTATATGTAGCCTCTTTGTTTTCGGAGCTTATTTCTATTGCAAGCGTATATCCTGCTGTTATATAAAGACCTGTGCTAATTCCCATTATAAAGGTCAAAATTGCTAAAAACAGATAATCCGGAGCAAAACCTACAAAAATTACAGATAATCCCATCAAAAATCCGGTACCAATTATAGTTTTCTTACAACCAATTATATCAGTTAAAATTCCCGAGGGGAAACGTGCCAGGCCATACCCCAGAGTTGCCAATGTAATTAAAAATCCTGCCTCCGAAGAACTTATTGCTAAACTACCTTTTAAATGAGGTAAAAGAGGAGCATAGATCTTTTTTCCCAAAAGCTGAAAAAAGAAAATAAATGCATTAAAAAGGAAAAAAATTAATAGATTCTTTTTATGTTTAGTCATTTACTACCCTTTCTTTTAACTTGTTTTACCTGCTTACCTATTATAGCTCTGTGAAGAAGAATAATTGAATTAGAAAAATTTACAATTCATTTTATAAATAATTACTTCGAATCTAATTTTTTTTGAAAATTTCTGAAAAGATGTTAGTATTGATTTTAAGAATTTGTGGTAACTAATAATAATTTGGGAGGTTTCAATGAAAAAAGCTATCGTGTTACTATCACTATTTATAATAATATTTTCAATATCATTTACAGAAAATTCTATCACAGTAAAACAGAAAAAGAAATTAAAACAACTAAGGAAAAAAGCTAAAAATGGAGATCCTGAAGCTCAGGTAAATATGGGATATATTTCATTTATGAAAAGTGACTATAAAACTGCAATATCCTGGTACAAAAAAGCGGCAAATCAAAACTTTGCAGATGGGCTATCTAATTTGGGCTGGATGTATTACAAAGGTAAAGGTGTAAAAAAAGATATTGATAAGGCAATTAAGCTCTACAAAAAAGCAGCAAAACAAAAAAATGGAAAAGCCCAGTATCACCTTGGCATGATATACTATAATGATAAAAAAAATAAATCAAAAGCAAAAAAGTGGATAAAAATGGCGATTAATAATTCTAAAGCAGATAAAAATATTAAAAAATCTGCTGAAATTTTCTGGAAAGAAAACAAACTAAAAAATTATTAAAACTCAGTATCGGGGATATATTTTTAATATATCCCCTCTTTTATAAAAACTAATTCTTAGAAAAGTATTAAAACAATCCTAAAATCAATTTAATTTCAAGTATTTTTTAATATTTTTTACTCTACATTGTTGACATTAGCAATTTTTTACACTATATTATCAATAGAAGATATACCCCCTGGGGGTATAAAGGAGGTAATATATGAAATATTTATACATAGTCGCAGCATTTGCATTAATTATATCATTTATAAAAGATAAAAATAAAACCTTAAAAGGTATAAAAAAGGGGCTAAAAAAATTCCAGAAAATTTTACCTAAATATCTAATGCTTCTTG
>CAZMFS010000303.1:0-2779 GCA_964565585.1 uncultured bacterium | reverse complement strand
GTCCTGCCGGCGGTATGGGCGGCATGGGCGGAATGGGAATGGGTATGTAACCCGGTCCCAGCGCCACATAGTATAGATTTAAAAGAGGATGGTTTTTTACCATCCTCTTTTTTTTTACTGACTTTTTTATTTTTTTAATAAAGTCTAATTATATTTTAAAGTTATGGTTTTACTTAATCATTCGTAGTGAGATTTATTTGAACCTGTTCCCATAAATTTTTTCTGGAAAATCCCCGAGAGCAAGATTGTTCTTGATTTTTTTATATGAATCATTTTCTGCATAGGCTTCGATTATTTCTCCTATATAAGTTTTTTTATCACCTGTTTTTGCTGTCTTTGTAACTTTACATTCCATAAATGCTAAACATTCTTCTATTATAGGTGCCCGTAGATTTTTTGATTTATGAGCAGTTAATTTGGTTTCTTTAAATTTATCAATATTTTTCCCTGAATTATAACCACAAAAGTATGTTTCTTTTTCCAATTTATCTGTTGGAACATTTACGATAAACTCCTGATATTTTTCAATTAGTTTTCTTGAATAAGCTTTTTTGCCGATTGATATTGCAATTAAAGGGGGAGTGTTTGATACCGGCATGCAGAAGCTTAAAGTTATAATATTAGATTTGCCATTAATATCTCCGCATGTTATTAGAAAGTGTCTCATCGGCCACATGAATTTTAAATATTCCACATCTTTTCTCATATTACCTCCTATCTAAAATACTTTAAATACTCAATGTTTAATTATAGAGTATAGAGAGATATTCTTAAACTAAAATTATATGGAGAATATTAAAAATTTCTGTCGAAATTTTTAGATTAAGACTAAGATTAAGAAAAAATACTTGAAAGAGAGTCCTTTGAAGAAATGATTATAAATGTTGATAATATTTGTAAGTAAAACCAAAGTAGCATATGAGATTGCCGCGCTCGTTTCACTCGCTCGCAATGACTAAAATCTCTAAAGAGATTAAGAAAATAGTATCAGTATTAGTATTAGAAAAGTCATTACGAGGAAGTAAGCCTGACGGCGATTGACGATTGTCAATTGTCGATTATAAGAAATAATAATCCTAAAAGAATACGATTTAAATACTTTAAATGTTTTTTCGAACACGAATTACGAACAACAAACCTAATACGTCAGTAATTTTATTGTGTCATTACGAGGAAGATTTTTCAAAAATCTAACGAAGTAATCTCAAGAACTGCTTTGGTATTACCCATTAAATTTTTTCTTCGAAGAGATTAATTTTAAAAGTATTTCAGAAGATTCCTGAATTCCGCTCGTATTACTCGCTCCATCAGGAATTTTCATTACTTATTTTTTTTCGAACACGAACGACGAAAAACAAAAATAACGAAGTGATTATTAAGAACTTTCTCAAGTCCTAACTAATAAGCTTAATCTTAGACTTAGTCTTAATCTAAAAATCACGAAGTGATTTTTTAGCAAAGCAAAAAAATCTTGATATTACCTTTCAATCAATTAGAATTAATTGCGTAAAAAAGTAAAAAGGAGGATGCTTAAATGACAACAGTATTTACAAAATTAAAAGATAGAGGGTTTATAGAAAGCATAACAAACGAAGAAAAGGTAGCAGAAATATTTAAAAAAAAGGATGATATTGTTTGCTACACCGGTTTTGACCCAACGGGAGATTCCCTGCATATAGGTCATTTAATTCCTATTATAGCATTAAAGCATATAGAAAAAGCAGGACACGCTCCAATTGCACTTCTGGGTGGAGGGACTGCAATGATTGGTGATCCAAGCGGTAAAACCGAAATGCGTAAAATGATATCAAAAGAAACAATAAGAGAATATTCACAAAAGATGGCAAATCAAATTAAAGATTTTTTAAATGTAGATGATGGCAAATCCAAAATAATGAATAATGCAGATTGGCTTGAGGATTTAAATTATATAGATTTCTTAAGAGAAATTGGAAGCAAGTTCAGTGTAAATAGAATGTTATCCGCTGAAGCTTATAAGATTAGACTGGAAAGGGGATTGTCCTTTATAGAATTTAACTACCAGATACTTCAGGCTTATGATTATCTTATGCTTAATAGAAAAGAGAACTGCATAATGCAGATGGGTGGAAATGATCAATGGGGTAATATCCTTGCAGGAGTTGATCTTGTAAGAAGAATAAAACAGAAAGAGGTTAATGCTTTTACCTATCCATTACTTACCACTGCAAGCGGTAAAAAAATGGGCAAAACTGAAGATGGTGCGGTATGGCTTGATCCTGATAAGTTTTCGCCATATAAGTTTTTTCAGTATTTTAGGAATGTAGAGGATGAAGATGTGTTTAAATTATTGAAAATATTTACATTTCTACCTCTTGATGAAATAGAAGATATGAAAAAATGGAAAAACAGCAAGAAAATAAACAATGCTAAAGAAAAACTTGCCTATGAAGCTACTAAGTTTGTTCACGGAGAAGAAGAGGCTAAAAAGGCATTAAAATCTTCAAAGGCCGTATTTGAAGGAAACAAGAAGAAAGCAAAATCCATTCCCGAGTTTGAAGTAGAAAAAGATCTCAATCTCCATTATGTCTGTTTCACCCAATACGACATTAACTTCAAAAATGTTGAAGTCGCTTTTAAACCAACTCACTTGAAAAATGTGATTGGTGAAGTTGTCAGTAATCAAGAGTTACACCAACTCAGAATCGCAGAAACGGAAAAATATCCACATGTGACTTACTTCTTTAATGGTGGAGTTGAAAAACCTTTTAAAAATGAAGAACGCGTACTCATTCCCAGT
>CAZMFS010000302.1:0-2780 GCA_964565585.1 uncultured bacterium | reverse complement strand
TTTATGCTATGGATGATTTAAAAGAAGGAATAAATTTGCGTGCTTATGCGCAGAAGGATCCTTTAATTGAATACAAAAGGGAATCATTTGAAATGTTTAAACAGCTCAACGAGGATATTGAAAAAAGTATTGTTAGAGATCTGTTTCATATGGTTATAGAAAAAGAGAGCGAAATGCCTGAAGACCAGACAGATGATTTAATATATATAACTTCAGGAAACGATGATAAAGATATTAAGCAGGAACCTGTTACTAAAAATAAGGATGTTGGAAGAAACGACCCATGTCCATGCGGTAGTGGAAAAAAATATAAAAATTGCTGCTGGCCAAAATATGAAGATTAAAAATGAAAAATCAGTTATATAAAGGCTTTTCTGAAAAAGATTACAGTAAAGTTAAAACAATTAGCAAACAATTTAGTAGTTTTGCCTATTTAAAACAGGTTCATGGAAATAAAATTCTGTATGCTGATAGAGAAGGATTAATTGGTAGGGGAGATGGTCTTTATACTGATAAAAAAGAACTAATTCTTACAATAAGAGTAGCTGACTGTAATGCAATATATCTATGGAGCAGACAAAAAAAATTAGTCATGCTCCTTCATGCAGGATGGAGGGGAACAATTAAAAATATTCTTCAAAAAGGCATAGACATCTTTTAAAAAAAATCGAAAAAAAAGAATGAAATCCAAAAAAATTTTTCTCCTTCTGCCCGGAAATGTTGCTACGAAATAGGCAAAGATCTGTACACGAGGCTAAAAAAAAATGATAATGCTGTAGTAGAACAAAAAAGCGAAAGATATTACTTTGATATGCTGGAAACTAACTTAAAGATAGCAAAAAAAAACGGGATTGAAAAAATAAGTTATTCTAAAGATTGTACCATTTGTAATAATAACTATTTTAGCTACAGAGAAAACCAAACCAGTAAAAGGCATTTAGCATTTATAGGTATAAAAAGGAGTAAAGATGAAGAGTAAAGGATATATACAGGTATATACAGGAGATGGAAAGGGAAAAACAACTGCAGCTTTAGGATTATCACTTCGTGCTGTTGGTGCCGGATACAGGGTTTTTATAGGGCAGTTTGTTAAAGGAATGGAATATTCGGAGACCAAAACAATATCCAATTATTTTGATGATAAAATTAATATCCAGCAGTTTGGGACAGGCTGTTTTATCAAAAACGAACCTTCGGATGAAGATATTAGGAGAGCTCAAAGAGGACTTGAAAAAATCAAACAAGTTATTGAGGAAAATAAGTATGATATAGTTATTCTTGATGAAGCTTTTATTGCTGTATATTTCAATCTCTTTACTGTTGATGATTTAATAGAAGTATTGAATCTGAAAAAAGAGAATCAGGAAATCATACTTACTGGAAGAAAAGCTCCAAAGAAAATAATTGAAATGGCAGATCTTGTAACCGAGATGAAAGAGATAAAGCATTACTATCAAAAGGGAATAGAAGCCCGTAAAGGTATTGAATCATGATTAGAACAATATTGTTACTTATAATTCTTGATTATAGTGGTTTGGTCCGTTATAATATCTAACATGATAAATATGAAAAAATATCTTACGTTTTTATTTGTTTTAATATTTAGCAGCATTATATTAGCAAGTTCAATTAGGGTCATTACCGATAATTATCCACCTTATAATTATAGAAAAAAGAATAAAATAGTTGGGTTAAGTACGGAAATAGTAAAACAAGTTTTAAAAAAAGCGGATCTAAAGTATTCAAAATTTGAAATGAAACCTTGGCCGCGAATATATAAAATTGCACTTTATAAAAAAAATGTATTAATTTATTCAATTGCTAAAACTGATAAAAGAATTAATAAGTTTAAATGGGTAGGTAAAATTGCCCCTTTTGATGTTTATGTATACAGTGCTAAAAACGATTTAAAGATCGAAAATTTAAAGGATTTGAAAAATTTTAAAATTGGCGCGGTTAAAGATGATATTAGAGCTCAGTTTCTGGTTGATAAGGGATTAAAATCAAATATTGAGTATGCGGAAAATGATAAAAAAAATGTATTAAAATTAATTTCAAGCAGGATAGATATAATGCTTAATGATAAAATTAGTATGAATTACAGGTTGAAAAATCTTGGAGTATCACCGGGTATAGTTAAAAAATATATTAAGGTGGAAAATTTGTCCCGTGGTTTATATATGGCTTTTAGTAACGAAACTCCAGATAAAATAGTTCAAAAATGCCGGAACGCTTTAGAAAATTTAAAAAAAAGCGGGGAGTATCAGCAAATTCTTGATAAATATCTCAAGTAAGATATTATTTTGTGATTTTAAAAAAATTACCCTAAATTTTCTTGACGATTCTATTATTTTAGATATTATACCGAAGGAAGCGAGAGTGGCGGAACTGGCAGACGCGCTAGATTTAGGATCTAGTGCCCCTAGCGGCGTGTGGGTTCGAATCCCTCCTCTCGTATCTTTTTATCTTTAGTTTTCAAAAATTTTTAAGGAGGAAATTATGAATATAAAAGTTGAAACAAAAGAGCTCGAGAGATTAGGCTGTGAATTTGATATAGAACTTGAGAAAGAGGATTTTAAGAGTAAATATGAAAATAGAATAAATTATTATAAAAATAATATTGATCTAAAGGGTTTTAGAAAGGGTAAAGTACCCAGAAAAATCGTTGTAAATAGATTTGGAGAACAGATTAAAGAAGAGGTTGCTAACGATATATTGCCCCAGATGGTACAGGAAGCCTTTCAAAAAAAAGATTTTAAACCTGCAGGAGAACCAAAAGT
>CAZMFS010000301.1:0-2782 GCA_964565585.1 uncultured bacterium | reverse complement strand
TTAACCTGTTTTTCTTTCTGAATTAATGTGTTTACATTCATCTTCCATTCAAGTCTGCCCTGTTTTGTAGCTTCAATATTCATACCCTTTTTAAAAACTTGTCCAAGCTCTGGAACCTGCTCTTTTTGAGTGTTTTCTTTTTCACAGGAAATAAATATCAATAAAAGTATAAAAAAAGCAATAAAATATTTTTTCATTTAAAAATCAATTCCTTTAAAATATTACAACACTGATACCAGCACGGAGCATTAATCCTGATGAATCAAGAGTAGTGAAATAATCTTCATTATCCTTTTCAAATTCGGCTCTATTATAAATAACTTCTAATAAAAGATTTGAGCGTGAGCCTATTCTATACATAACTCCTCCGCCGACCTGCCAAACAAAACCAGTATAGGTTAAAGATTCTTCCTGATTATTACTTGTATCAACATTCTGGCCTTCAAAAGAAACATTTGTTAAGCCAAAACCCATCCCTCCAATTGCATAAGGTTTAAATTTATAACTTTTTAGAGGAAAGTTTATTTTAAACTTGGCTGTTACAGGTACATGCAGTCCTGTCCATTCACTTAATTCAACAAATTTTTCCTGATTTACTCCATAGCTTTCTATTTCTCCGGTCTTTGATATATTTCTGATGCTTCTATAATATAAATCCCCACTTAACAGAAAAGTCACATTTTCATCAATAACATAACCATAATCTGCCCCCCAAACTACTCCGGATTTTAATTCGCTGGGTGCAAAATATCCCACTTTAAAAGTAAAATTGTTTGAAAGACCAAATAGAAATGTAATAGAAACAAAAAATAGTATAAATAAAATTACAATTTTTTTCATATTCATATCCTCCTCTTTTTAAAGTAATTATAAATTTATTTCATACTATTTTCAAGATGATAATTAATAATACTGGTAAATGGATTCTAATAAATTTTTAGAAGAAAAAGAAAAAAGGAATAAAGTAAAAAATAATCAGTATATAAAATTACTCGCTCAATATTTTTTATGTTTTTTGATTTGATTATTAAATAAAATCCCATAACTGAATAGAGCAGAAAACCGTAAATAAAATAGCTTATATTTAAATAATACATATTGAATAAATATAACATAGAAAGAGAAACGGTAAAAATTATAATTGCAAATACTTTTTTATTTTTTACGATATGTATAGGATTTATTATTTCAAAACGTTTATCTGATTCAATATCCTTAAAGTCTTTAAAATGGGAGATTAAAAAAACAAGTAGAAATACAAAGAAGTATATATATCCATTATTTATATATCTATGGGGGTTATATTCTTTTATGATAGAGCTGCCGGTTAAAAATACTAATGTATTTATCCCGGCAAGTAGCATATTGCTAAGAGGGTAAAATCTTCTCAATCTCAAAGGTTTTGCTGAATATAAAAACGATAATGAAACTAGAAAAATCCAGTAAATAGCAAAAGATTCATTGACACCAATAGCAAATATAAAAGAAAGTATCAATGAAACTATAAGTAAAGACTTAGCTTTTGATAAAGAAATACGCTCTTTAACAAGAGATCTGTCTCTATTTGATATTTTATCAATTTCAACATCACAAATATCATTCAATATTTTTGAAAAAACGAACCAAAAATATATGGATAAATTAGCCGTTACTATTTTTAATAAATCATAAAAATTTAGTATCTTATCACTCAAATTAATCTCATATGCTATAAAAAAAGCTCCAAAATTTAGTAAAATTAAATATATAAACAATCGGCTGAAATAGGAATAATCAGCAAATATCTTCCAGTTATCCCTGTCTTCTAAAGAAACTTTAATGAGTACGAGAAAAAACAATCCTATAGCTGGAACAACATAAATAAAAAAGTATTTTTGCTGTAAAAAGTAAGAGGTAGAGGCAGTTTTTTCCAGTTTATCAAATCCTATTCCCAAAAAATTATATATATGTGGTAGCAGACCATAGAATATTATTATAAAATAAAGACTTATTCCTGATAGAATGGACCTAAAATAGTTTAATTTAAAAAAATATTTTGCAACTATGAAGACCCCTATTATAGCTAGAAATATTTCAACCCGAACTCCAAACGGTATCAAATCACTTCTAACAAATGGGTTAAAAAGTGTATATAGATAATGAAGGGAGGATTCAGGATTGAAACTATACGATATTCTTATTCTTCCTGTATTAAAGAAAAAATCAATAACTGGAACCACATTTATAAGAAGGGAGAAAAGAACAACAAACTGAAAAGCTTTTTTGTAGCAAATATTTATTAATATAGATATAATCAGGGTAATTGTAAAAAATATACAGATCCATGAAAAATATATATGCATATAATCGATAACATTTCCATAAAAGGAATGTGAAACACGAAATTTATGCCCCGGCTCCAAAATTTTTTCCAGAAAAGTTCTAAAAAATATTATCGCCGATAGGCTTAAAAATAAATTTAGAAAATCAAAATCATTGTTTTTATAATAGTTCAAAATTTTTCTCATATTTGAATTTGCTCAATTATTTAATAGCTGGATCTGTTTTTTAACCAACCGGCTTTTGTTATAGGTTAATTTAATATCAAATTTTTTATCTTTTAAAATAAACTCTGTAAAAATATAATCCCCTTCCCACATAGACAAATCAATCATTCTTCCCTCATGAATCCATCTAAGTTCCCCTTCTGGTGAACTTTTCATTATTTGACCATCAAAATCTATACATTTATAAACAATTACAACCCACTCATCCCCAAAAGGGGAACTGCCAAAATCGGGAA
>CAZMFS010000300.1:0-2783 GCA_964565585.1 uncultured bacterium | reverse complement strand
TAATGATACCATAAATCTTTTAGATAAATTATTTCCTGAGGTTCCCGACGTTCTGGGTGGTATATATTCAAAACTTATGTATAAACATGCATTAAAAAACATAAATGCTGATTATATAATTAATAAAAATGATTATTTAAATATCCAAAAAATTATTAAAGATATATTAAATATTGATGTAGAAATACCAGAATCCCGGCTCAAAATAAAAATGAACTATGATCATTACGATAATTTAACATATGTACCTTTTAGACTATCGTTGGGGTGTCCCTTTAACTGTTCCTACTGCGGAAGCAGTTTCCTGGAGGATAAATATGAATGTTTGAATTTGGAGTTTGTTAAAAATGAATATTTAAGATTTTATGATAAAGGAATTAGACATTTTGCGTTTTATGATGATGCCTTGTTAATAAATAGTGACAGACTGTTTAAGCCTTTCTTTCGATGGGTTATAAAAAATAATTTGAAAGCAAATTTTCATTTACCCAATGCAGTTCATATTAATTATTTCGATAGGGAAGTGGCTATGTTGATGAAAGAAGCCGGTTTTCAAAATATTAGGTTTGGCTTTGAGACTATTTTTAGAGATAAATTTGTTGAAGAAAAAACGGACAAAGAGAATTTTAAGAGGGCAGTTAAGTTAATTGAAAATGTAGGTATAAATAAGAAAAAAATTAGAATTTATTTAATTGCAGGTATGCCGCATCAGAAGTTTGAAAATGTAAAAAAAAGTATTAAATATATTCAATCACATAAATTAATTCCTATACCAAATGAATATTCACCTGTACCGCATACTGATATGTTTGAAAAAGCTAAAGAAACTTCCAAATTTGATATAGCAAATGAGCCACTTTATCATAACAAAACAATTGTGCCATGCAGGGGGGAAGGAATGTCTTTTGAGGATGTTCAGCGATTAAAGCAACTATCAAGATACGATTTATCCTAATTAAATCATAATATAGAAGCATTTTTGCCTTTCTAATATAATTAAAGCTGGATTAAATAAAATTATATATTATACTAATTAGAGTTATTAAATATTATAATAAATAATGAAAGGGATTGGATGAAAGTATTATGCTTGCTTGATTATAATAAGAATTTAAAAAACAACTTTGTTGAAAAGCTTGATAAAAGAATAGATATAGAATTTAACAAAAAAAGTAATCTTGGAAAAATTGAAAATTATAGTGATTTTGATGTTCTTATTAGTCACCGGGTTGATAAGAAATATTTGAAAAAATTTAAAAATTTAAAATATTATATAATTCCTTTTGCAGGTATTCCGGAAAAGGATAAAAAAAATCTTAGAAAGATAAAAAATATAACTTTAATAAATTCTCATTTCAATTCTTTATTCGTAGCCGAACATGCATGGGCTCTTTTGTTATCATTAATAAAAAAAGTTGTTCCAGCTCATAATAATTTTAAAAACGGAGATTGGAGTTTTCGATATCAGAATAATCCAAGCAGTATGCTGCATTCAAAAAATATTTTGCTAGCAGGATACGGTGCAATAGGAAAAAAGATAGAAAAATATGCAAGATCTTTTGGTATGAATGTATATGCTGTTAGAAGAAAGTCCTCAGATAAGCATTTTGTATATTTGAATCAAAAGATGAAATATATTTTACATAAAATAGATGTAATTATTTCTTCTCTTCCCGCTACAAAAGAAACTTTACATTTTTTCTCTTTTAAAGAATTTGATCTCTTGAAAAAGGGAAGTTATATAATTAATGTTGGCAGAGGAGAAGTTATATCCCAAAAAGCCTTATATAGTTTTATAAAAAAGGGTAAAATAAAAGGGGCAGCTATTGATACCTGGTGGAACTATCCTTCTGATAAAAAATCAAGAAAAGATACCTTCCCTGCTGATTATTCTTTTAATGAATTTGATAATTTTATTTTCAGTCCTCACAGAGCAAGTCATGTGGAAAATATTGAAAAATATAGGATTCAGGATTTATCCAGAATATTGAATTGTCTATCAAAAAATAAGATAGTAAATAAAGTAGATATAAAAAAAGGCTATTAATAATTCTAACTTTATTCAATTATTAATTGAGAGTGTCTAAATATACTTTAAGTAAAATTTCTAAACGTTATTAAATTAAATCATTTTAAGTTCGAATTTCAAAGGTTAAATTTTATCCTATTAATAGGGGGCAACCACTAATAATATAAAGAAGTAAAATATTGATTAAATTAAATAAGAAAATATAAAAATTATAGGGTAGATCAATTTTAAATTTTTAAATAAATTTAGATGCATAAGTTTGACATACCTACATATTATTATTATACTATAAATGATAGTGATTATATTTTAAAAGAGAGGTTCTATGAAAGAATATTATAAAGACAAAGTCGAGGAAGAATTTAAAAAAAATCAAATTGAATACTGGAAGGAAAAAGCATCCGAATATGTAAAAAAATCCAAGTAAATCTTATAAACTTTTATATGATGTAGAAAAGAAGATGCATGAAAAATATCCAAACGACCCCATTTCAAAATTGAAGCGAAATGTCAAACAGCTAAGTAATTTATTTCGAGATTGGGTAACGGGAGAATATAAGAATGTTCCTATTAATTCTATAATAATGATTGCTGCAGGCTTGCTGTATTTTGTTGTTCCCGTTGATATAATGCCCGACTGGCTGGTAGGATTAGGTTTTATTGATGATGCAACTGTATTGAGCTTGATATTAAAACAGATTGGTAATGATATAAAGAAATATAATAACTGGAAGAAGAGCAAAAAAGTTCAGAA
>CAZMFS010000299.1:0-2789 GCA_964565585.1 uncultured bacterium | reverse complement strand
CCACATAAACCCACCTTTTTTGTATAAAAGAACAAGTTTTGAAATTCCCGGCCAAGGAAGAAGAATTTATCTTCTGTATCCTAATTCAACTGTTCTCTCTATTTATTTTAACAATAAAGGTTTTCCCACCCTTTTACCATGCATATCTGTTCTTACATTCAACAAATCAATATACAATACATTTTCTTCCAAATTATCCTCTGAAATCATGCAATAACCAACAACATCGTTTTCATATAGAGCAAGATATACATCCAGATAGGTCATAGATTTATGCTTACTTATAATTTTTTCTTCTGTCTCATTGAACTCTTCTCCATTCCATCCCCCGCTGCTTTTATTCCACATATCAGCCACTTTTGCAGCATATTTATCTGAATACTTTTTTATTATTATATCATTATTCAATTTCATTTTATTCTCCCTTCTGAAATGTTAGCATATGATTTTTTTCTACTGGAGCCCTTAATTTTACAACATTCTTAACTATAGGTCGTAAATAATTATCCAAATTTTCAATAGTTTTAAATCTATTCAGCTCCAATTCTTCAAAAAGTTGAGCCGAAAATTTGGCTCCACTGTAAGTAGGCTTAATCATTTTAAAACCAATCTCTTTTAATTTTTTTATATAGGAACTGCATACAGGATGGAAAAGGTCAATCCTGGAAACATATTCAATCTTATTTTCTAATTTATCAATATTTTCATATAAAGCTTTAAATATATCATCGGATATCCCCTGCAAAAACTTTCTAAGATCTTTTTCCTCCATATTTAAAACTATTCTGTATTTAGATTCAACTTCTCTTTCTAAATCTCCGGTTTTCAATATTAAGCTGGATTGTTTGTCCGAAAATGAGCCTATCCATAGTTGGTTTTTATCTGTTACACTCTCATAATACATTCTAACCATTCCTCCTGGTTTTAGGATTCTGTAAAATTCTTCTAAAATTTTATATGGATCGGAGGTCTCCTCCACTGATGAAGCTGCCACAATTCCATCAAAGGTTTCATCCTGAAACGGCAATTTATCTTTATCACTCAATATATAGCTAACATTATCAATATTTAATCTTTTTGCATTACTAGTGCAAACATCGATCCTTTTCTGGGACGCATCTAATCCGATCACCCGGTTTACATACGGAGCCATAAGCAAAGATGGCCAGCCATCCCCGGGACCAAAATCTAGTATTTTACTATTTTTATCAGCATTGATCGAATAAATAAAATCCCATAAAGCTCCCCTATCAGCCCAGTGAAATTTATTCTTCATATCAAACTCTTTATAAATAACAGGTAAAAATTCATTAGACTGAGATTCCATATCATCATATATAAAATTACATGAATTCATTTCTTTAAATTTATATTTTTTTTCTAAATAATCAAAAATATTCATATTTCTCCTTTTTTATATTAATATCTTTATTCATAATCCTTTTTGTTAACCGATTCATAGCAAGCAAATAAAAAAACAATAATATTGTATAACATACTTATACCCCCTATTTAATAATATAGCTTTCTAATAGCAAAATAAAAAATAATACGGAAATATTTATATTAAAAGAAAATAAATCTGAAGGTAAAACTTACTGATATGTAATAGTTAAATTAAAATCACCTTTAAACACCACTTTCTGATGCAATTATCCTATAACAGCTATTAAATTGTGTCAAGGAATTTATAATATAATCTAATTTAACCTATATGAATATAATAAACTATAAAATGCTAAACTTTACAAACTGTATTTTTGCCACTATTTTTAGCCTTATATAATCGGGAATCTGCTTTGCTTATAAGCTCGGTTAACAATATTGAATCTTTGGGATAATTAGACACCCCGATGCTTATAGTTAAGTTTCGCATGTTTTTCATTAGATTTGCTTGTTCGATCTTCTTTCTTATACGTTCTGCTATCATATAAGCTGTTTCCAAATCCGTATTCTCAAGACCGACTATAAATTCTTCCCCTCCATATCGTGCTGCAATATCAAAAGGTCTAATATTTTTCTTGATAATGCCCGAAATAGTCTCAAGCACTTCATCTCCTTTTTGATGACCAAATGTATCATTGATATCTTTAAAATTATCAATATCAGCCATAATTATTGAATATTTCTTATTACTTATTTTATCATTATTTAAATAATCCCTGCTTCTTTTCATAAATTCTTCTCTTAAAAATAAATTGGTTAAATTATCTCTCAAAAATTTTCTCTGGATAGTATATTTCTGCCAATACTGGGAAAAATATATCTGAATATATTTGAATATTTCATCCTCATCTTCACAGATGATGCTATTTTTTTTATCCAGATATATTACACCTTTTAAATATTTAGCCTTTATATCCTTTAATTTTAATCTGTGTTTCTTTTTATATTCATACCTTCTGTAAATATTTTTTTCTATTATTGGAATTAAAACTACCTTATTTACTGCTTTATTTTTAAATTGCTTCTTTAATATATCTTTTCCCAGTTTATCAAAATAATAATCAAAATATTTTTTACGGTTGTTAGCATAAATAAGTTTGTGGTTAACCACCGGAATTTTTTCACTTATATGATTATTATCAACATTATAAAATATTGCCCTATCATATTTGCAAAGCTTTAGCATTTTTCTCAAAAGATTTTTAATAAATTCCTGGCTCTTTTCCTCCTTATAATAATGAATATCATTAAGATAGGACACGACATTCTCTGATTTATATTCTAAAACGTTATTTTTCAAAAAATTATTACTAGGTGCCGCGGGAGGGAGTCGAACCCTCACG
>CAZMFS010000298.1:0-2799 GCA_964565585.1 uncultured bacterium | reverse complement strand
ATACAATTAACAAGCTTACAACTACATGATATATTCTGTTGCTATCAATTATTGAATAATTACCTCCATTAATAATTTTTTTAGTTAAAAAATAGCTTCCCAAAAAATTGAATTGATTTATAGAATATATACAATTACTTTTATCAATATCTTTATCATTAAAATAAAAATTTGATAAAAAGATAAATGTATAGAAAATTATTAAAAATAATACTATAGAACAACACTCATTGGTAAAAAACATCCTATTCCTTGTCCTTTATTATTCTCTCTATCTCATTCTTTATTACTTTAAAATTATTAAAAGGCTTTTTTAGAATATTTTTACTCAATGTTGCAATTTTATCCAGTTTCTCATCAATTTCATAATCTGACGATCCAGTATAAATAATATATTTTAAACCATTATATTTTTTACTACATTTTTTTATAAATTCTTCTCCATTTATACCTGGAAGTCTCAAATCCACGAGAACTACATCAAATTTATCTATTTTATCCATTTTTAAGGCTTCCTCAGCAGAAGATACTATATCTACTTTCATATTATAATCCATAAGGAACTCTTTTAATCCAAAACTCAAAAACTTATCATCCTCGATTAATAACACTTTTGTAGTTTTCATAATTCACTCCTATTAAAACAATTAATTATATCATCAATAATATTAAACATCAATCTATCAAAAAAGATTTGCAAATCCTAAATTTATTGCAATATTATAGTTCTGCAGTTAATTGGAGCTTGACTTTTATGCTACTATGATTTAATTTTTTAATTAAGGAGGTATTTTAATGAAAAGAATTTTAATTATTGTTACTTTGGTTTTTTTAGTTTTTTCCTGCGGAAAAAAGGGACCGATAGATCTATCCACTGATTATTCTGATTCAAATATTAATGGCCCCAGTGAAGTAACTACAGTAAATTTTGAACAATATTACACCCAACGTGAGAGCTATGACCTTCAAAATCATCATCAGCTAAATGTAGGATTTTCCAAAGGGCGTGAAGTAAGAGGATTAATAGATTTTAATATTTCAAATGAAATTAATTTGGATAATGGTCCATTTTATTTAAGATTATATATAGCTAAAAATCTTTCTAAAACGTTTAGTTTTAAAGTAGCAAGATTTAGCTCTGAATGGATCGGCTCTCAGGCAACCTGGGAGGAAAGAGTTACAGATACAAACTGGGACTGGCAAACCGATATTACAAATCCAAAAACAATCGATGAAACTAATCTAAAAAGCGAAGAGAACCGCAGCTATATAGAATTGGATATAAGTGAATATGTTGAATACTGGAAAAACAATCCTGAAGAGAATTTTGGAATTGTTTTATACTCAGAAAGTACCCAGACAGATTATAATTTTATATCAGTATATTCAAATACCAGTTCAGAAGAAAACAGACCAGAAATTGTTTATGAATATACAGATAATGATGAAACTGTTACACAGCAGTTAAATGCAGGAGTATGCATTCATATAGGAGAATCTTTTAACTCAGCATCTTTAGATTCAACCTTTACAATGGGAGATGGATTTTATCCTATTTTTGAAATCGACTTTAGCAAAAATAATATCGATCCTAAATGGGAAATTTTGGAAGCATATTTAGTATTTTCAAATTATGATTTATCCGTAATCGAGAAAACTTATAACTTTAATCTAAGTGATATAGATCCTGGACTTGATTATTTTTATACTTCTATTGTAAGAGACTCCACCCTTGAAAATATGACACTTTCAGATAGTACCCAAAGTCCTATAAGTAATTATGAAGGAAATTTTGCTATAAACATAACTGATATTTTAAATAAGAGACTTGAAAATAACGATACAATGGAGTTTACACTGTACCCACAGCATTTCAAAACTCAAATGAGAGCTACAGAATTTTTATCATCTCCTGAATTAAAAATTATATATAGAGAAAATCCTGAAGGATAAGGTGATTTACAATGAAAAAAACAATAATTTTATTTCTAATAATAAATGTTCTGCTGACAGTAGCTTTAAGTGAGACCTTTACAACATACCATAGTTTTGGAAGGCTTAATAATACCGGAGATTTAAGATCGATGGCAATGGGGTCAAAAGGTTTAGCTTTATACGATGATACAAATTCTTCATCTTTAAATCCTGCAATAGCAACTAATAGGGACAAAATTATCCTAAACCTAGGTGAAACATACACCATAAATAGTATGAATTATCCTAAAATAAATTATGAAGATACAAGAGGAGACTTCGAAGTTCCCTATTTAAACATTATTTTTCCTCTGCCTGTTAAAAATTTAGCCCTATCAGCTCATTATAACTCACCTGTGAACTCAAGACTTAGAATTAAATTTAAACAAAATAATGAAAATATAACTGAAAAATTCTACAAAAATATAAATTTGATCCAGGGTGCTGTTTCCTATAAATTTTTCAATCACCTGTCTTTATCAACAGGTATAATTTATCTTTTCGGTAATGAGGAGAATACATACAAAATCTATAATGATCAGTACTATGATAATTTTACAAAAAGTGTTTGGGAGTATCAGTATGAAGGGTATGGAACTATATTTGGAATGAATTTTGATTATAAAAATATAAACCTATCTCTGGCTTATAGACCTTCCATAGATACAGATATAAATAAATCATACAATAATGTCTTCCAAAACGAAAGTTCCTTTGAATATCCACAAAGTATTATGAGCGGAGCAAGCTATTATTTTAATGATTCCATATTTACTGTAGAATATATAAATGAAAAATGGAGCAGTCTTGAATACAAAGATTATA
>CAZMFS010000297.1:0-2816 GCA_964565585.1 uncultured bacterium | reverse complement strand
TCCTACAAAATATTTCTCATATGTGAATGTTTTATCTAAAAGCGGAAGAAATTTATCATCTTATAAAAAATTAGTTTTTTGGTATAAAATAGAGGATACATCTGGAGAGCTAATTCTGGATCTAGGTGTTATTGATGAGGATGCAGATCAGGATGGCAGTAGTAATGAAACAGAAGATAAAAACCAAAACGGAATACTAGAAGAGGGAGAAGACACAGGTTGGAGCTTTGATTATAGGGGGGATATTTATAAAGTTGGGGCTAATAATGGAGTAATTGATGAAGAAGATTTAGATGGGGATGGGATTCTAAATAGGAATGAGGACATTGCTTCATATAGTATAAATTTAGAACAGAATGGGGAATGGAACAGAGTTACAATTGATTTAAATGAAATGACCAACCAGGACGCTTTGGAATTTGTTAAATATTTAAGATTAACTGGGACTAATTTTAACGGTGGAAATATAAGATTTGCAAAATTTGAATTTATTGGAACAAACTGGAATATATACTCGGACCCCTTAATCGAAGATAGTGATAATCAGTTTTCTGTCGAAGTAATTGATGATACTATAGAACCAACTACCGGTATAGATTATAAGCCTTTGCGTTCTTATGAAGATCAGGAAGATATATCCCTATGGATGAATTTTGATATGAAAGAATATAATACTGAGGGAGAAAATGAAGCTTACTGTAAAAAGTCATTGGGCACAAAAAGAGATTTTTCAAAGTATAACAAATTAACTTTATCTTACTATATCGAAAATATATCAAAGGAATCTGCAAGTTCTAACCCCCAGTTGTTTTTTAGAATAGGTTCAAGCAATGAAAACTATTATGAAATAAAAAAAGATATAGAAGATAAAAGTGATGGATGGCAGTACCTTACAATAGAAAATTTGAAAAATATTGATGATAACCCATCAGTAGTTAAAGTTGGAGATAATTTGAATATTAGCAATATTAGTATGGTTCAGTTCGGTATAAGAGCTGATCAATCTGTAGGTCAGTATAGTGGAGATATTTTTATTAACGATATTTTACTTCAGGATCCTCTAATACAGGAGGGAACTGCGAAATACATTGAAGCTAATGTAAATTTGAATAATTACTGGTATATGTATGCATATTATAAACAGAAAGATCCAAATTATAATCAAATAGGAATTGATAGTACTGGCAATTATACTTCCAATAAGTACATATCATCTCAAGTAAACTGGCATAGGTTATTAAGGATGAAAAATAAAGAAGTTGTTACTGGATTGAGTTATTATGATAATATTACCAAACAGAAGTATGGTACAAACGGGGCAATGAGACAAAATAGAAATAAAAATATAAACCTAAATTATCAGATGGATTTTAAAAATTTGCCCTCCTTTAACTACGGATATACTAAAAGCGATAATACCTATAGAGCTGTTCAAAAACCTTATACTAATCAAAATATCTCCCATGATATAGAGTTAGATTATGAAAATGATTTTTTAAAGGGAGCATTTTTTAATCCGATACCAAATGATATATCTTTTGAAGTTTCAGAAAATTTACAGAGGAAAAAATATATAAATAAAAAAGAGTATTATATGTCAACTAAAGCTCAGGATTGGGATCTTGATCTTTCAATGGATTTAATCAATAAAATGGATACAGAATTTTCCTATAATTTAAGAGAAGAATGGGACCTGCTCAATAATGACTATATTTATTCTAAAAAAGATTATTCTTTATCAAATCATTATTATAATAGAATTAACAACATATATAGTATGTACATAAAATATGACAACGAACTGGATATTTTATTTGATAAAAATAAATATGAGGGAGATTCCACAAGGAAATATTATGATTATAACATGAGTAGATTGTTTTCAACTACGTGGAGAGCATATCTGGGTAAATATTTAAAGGGTATAGGATTTTTAAATAACCTAGACTTTATTACAGACTATTCAAATAAGACAAATATATCTTATGAACAAACAAAAAGAAATATTAATGAGGGGCAGCTTGCTATTGGACTTGTTAAAGGTTTTAATTTATCAGATTTACCGGAGGAGCAAATATTTGAAAATTCATATGGGATAAAGCTTGAGAGTGGATATTTTGATTTTCTGGAAGTAGATATAAACTATAATAGATCGATAGAAAAACGTGATTCCGAAGTTTATAATAATAATGTTCGAAAAACAACCACCTGGCCTGATTTGAGTTTTAACATTAATAATTTTAGAAAGATTCCCCTTTTAAATAATCTTTCATCATTCACACAATATAATTCTTTAAGATATATTTACTCTGTAGATAAAAAAGATTATGATAAATTGGACAAAATGATTGTGGATAAAACATCCCGAATTGACTGGGAAACCAACTGGGAAAATAATATTAGATCTGAACTGGAGTGGAATTATAGCATAAATGAAAAAATCCTGAGTGGCGATAATGTTGAAAGAAAATACAACTACACAGTAGTATTTGATCTAGACTATTTTAAAAGTAAAAATAAACTTTTTAGAAATAATAGAAGATCAAATATAGATAATTATAGTGATAGTAGCAGCAATATGGATAAATATGATTATTCTTTAGGTTATAAATTCGAGTATGATGAGAAATGGTTTTATAATATACCCGATTCCCCAAAAGAGTTAAAAATTTCAAATTATTTTGAAGTAGAATATACTATCTCAAATAATATAAATATAAAAGGAGATCTTGGATTTATTATGTTTAGAAGCGACAGAAGTGTTCAAAATTATAATAAATATGAAATGAGTCTAAAATTTGAGATATATTTTTAAT
>CAZMFS010000296.1:1296-2894 GCA_964565585.1 uncultured bacterium | reverse complement strand
AGTATTAGGTTTGTTGTTCGTAGTTCGTGTTCGAAAAAACATTTAAAAGTATTTAAATCTTTATTCTTTTGGGATTATTATTTTTTATAATCGACAATTGAAAATCCTAAATCGTCAATCGCCACCGACTCTGGATGCTTAAAATTAAAAAGCAGGATGTTTTTTTAAATGTATTACAACAAAAAAATCACTTCCCGCTTTAATATACAGGATAGATTAAAAATCAACTATTGATTTTATCTTTTTCATCAATTTGTTATATTTTATTTATAAACAAATTTATAAATATATATATCTCAAAATTTTATGATTTTTTAGCACCATTCTGTGCCTTATAAAACTCTTCTAATTCCTCCTGAGTATATACAGATTTTATAGCTTCGGGGTAACTATCCTTAAAAATCAATACATGACCCTTCTGATTTATTATATAATCCTCCTTTTCTTTCCCCTCCGGTGAATAATATTCAAAATATCCGTTATCTTTTATCCTTACCTTAAATGGATAAGTTGTCATAGTTCCCCCTTTCCATTTTATTTTTATTACTAAAATAAACTTACCTTAATTTTATTAAAATTATTATGTTTATAAAACTTTTTTATTTCTTAAAACTATTTGATTTAAAGTTTGTTCCTCTAGTTCGCATATATGTTGATATTCTGCACTTGATATATAATCTTTTTCCAGCATTTTCTTTGCTTTCATTCTTCTTTCTTTTAAATTTTCTCTTTTACCCCAAATTTTTTTCATGCTCATAAATACTCCTTTATTTAATAATAAATTTATATTATCATCCTAATATTTTCTTAACTAGTTTAACTGTAGTAACTTATTTATATTTCTCAACTTTAAATATTATGAACTGTAGATATTTGGCTATAAACTGTAGAAATAAATTTGAAATAGCAGTTTTGCTTCGATTATCGATTGATGATTGACAATTTCCTAATAAGTCAGTGTAGTTTATACCTCAGAAATAATTAACAGTTTATAAGTAATACAATTACTTGACGCGGATGGACGCAGATTAAAGCTGATTTTAAGTATACCTCTCGAAGTAACTCATGAGAGAAAGTTTAATACTTGACAGGATTTTTCCAAAAAAATCCACGAAAATAAAATAAATGATTACCAGGATGAGCTGGATTAAAAGGATTAACAGGATTATTAGCTTAATCATTGAAGTAACCCAATTATATAAAAATAGATTAGATTTTAGAAAATTCTAAAATCTATAATTAATAAAAATGAAAAAATGAAAATACATTTCCCTTTTTGATTTTTATTATATCTCTAATGTTTTTTTAAAAACATCAATCTATTATTATATAATTCTTTAAATCTTAACTTATTATAATCTGTATCTGTTATTTTGTTAATTCAAAAAAGTACAAACTATCCTGAAATATACCGATACAGACTACAGAAAACAGAAAAGCGTCATTGCAAGTGAGCGAAACAAGCGCGGCAATCTCATGAGCTACTTTGTTTTTACATTCAAGTGTTTTACAATTCTTCATTTTTAATTTTTAATTCTTAATTTTTTCATTAAGATTAGCTATGCTGATTTAGTAAGATAACCTATGATCACATTTGT
>CAZMFS010000296.1:0-1286 GCA_964565585.1 uncultured bacterium | reverse complement strand
AGCGAACGAAATGAGCGTGACAATCTTATATACTACTTTGTGATTACTTACAAATATTTTCAAATTAATAATCCTTAATTTTTCATTTGAATCAGCTATGCTGATTTAGTAAGATAACCTATGATCAAATTTGTATTTTTAAAAATATTACCATCATTTATAATCAATTCTACAGAGGGATAGCATTCAAGTTTTTTTCTCAATCTTTTTCTCAGTCTTAATCTAAAAATTTCGATAGAAATTTTTACAAAAGGAGATCCTTAAAAAAAGCTCAGGATGACCAAATTCGTATATTTTTAAATTACCAGCATTTATAAACATATCTTCAGAGGTATTAGTTTCAAAACTTTCAATTTTCATCTTTGCCCTTACTTAAGGGTCAGCTTGACTGCAACTTTCAATTTAAAAATCGGCAATGCCGATTTTTACTGCCCTTTCTTATGGGACAGACTTGGCTGGAAATAAATTAAGGATGACTAAATCTTATATATTTTAAAATTACCAGCATTTATAATCATTTCTCCAAAGGATTTTCTTTCAAGTTTTTTTTCTCAATCTTAATCTTAGTCTTAATCTAAAAATTTCGGCAAAAATTTTTAAGTTGCTTCAAAGGTATAACTTTCAAGCCAAAGACTTAAGACTTAAGACTGTAGACTTAGGACTCAGTACAAAATTACCAGCATTTATAATCATTTCTTAAGAGGTATAACATTCTAGCTAAAAGACCTACGACTTACGACCGAGGACTAAAATTGAGGTAGCAATTTTTAATTTTTCTCAATCTTAATCTTAGTCTTAATCTAAAAATTTCGATAGAAATTTTTACAAGAGGAGATCCTGAGACAAGCTCAGGATGACTGAATTCATATATTTTTAAATTACAAGCATTTATAATCATTTCTTCATTGGTGTTACTTTTAAGCTAAAGACCTACGACCAACGACCGAGGACTAAAATTGCGGTAGCAATTTTTAAAATTGGATTGTTAAATTTCTTCTTTTTACTATACTTGATAGAATAAACTAAGGAGGTATTTCTATGTATAAAAAATTTATCGTTTTAATTTCTGTTTTATTTTTAGTTCTATTTAGTTTTGCATGCAGTTCTTCTACAGATTCATCAAATAAACCTCCGGATGCTTTCTTTATGAGCACTGTAAATACTGCAATTGATGATTTGGGTTTTGCTGCAGCTGATAATTCTTCATATTCAAATCATGCGACCTATGATCATTTATTTGGAACTAATCCCGGATTGATTCCTTTATTCAAAAATTACATGAATCT
>CAZMFS010000295.1:0-2935 GCA_964565585.1 uncultured bacterium | reverse complement strand
GGGGTAAAGCTAAAAGAGATAAAATTATAAGAGAAAATCCTCCTATAATTATCTCTTTAGGATTCTTTTTTGCAAAATATTTTAGTGTTTTAATTATTTTTCTGTTCATAATTATTTAAAGGGTTTTCTACAAAAATCAAAGCTGAATCAGTTTTAATATCTAATAATTTATTTGTTTCCTTTATTTGCTTTAATTCAAAAATAATATATTTATTATTGATATCTATAATTCCATTAATAAAAGCACCCAAATTGCTGAGTTTATCATTTGTTATTTCATATATGTTCTTTCCCGTATTTTTATTAAACACATTAATTTTAAATTTATCTATCCTCCATTTCCTTTTTTTATCATCAATATAACCACAAGAGCCTTCTAAAGCAACTAAATAGTCTTTATAAATAGCAAGATCTTTAATCAAAAACTTTCCTATAAATCCTTTATTTTCTGTTCTCTCAAATTCTGATATATTGTGATCTAAATCTTTCTTTATAACATTTTTTAATTTAATATCTCTATTATAAATTTTTATTCGATAAGGTTCCTCCCAATATCCTCTATAAATCTTCTTACTATTTTTATCATAACATATTGGTCCCATTTTACCATATCCCCTATCAGTTAATTTTTCAATTTCTGCATATTTGATTTTTTTTATTTGGCTTCCTGTTTTTAAATCAATTACTTCTAAATTAGTTTTAATAAATCCTGTTATAAATATCTTATTTTTACTTATAGACAAATCAGAAATATAATTATTTAAATTTATAACGTCTAAATTTTTTCCATTAAAATTAAAAATACTAATTCTTTTTAAATTACTGTCATATGTATATATTTTATTATTTTTTATGGAAAAACCATTAAGAGACATTATATCCATAGGCCCTTTCCCCTGATTACAAGTAAATAATAATTCATCATAATTTAAATTATTATCTTTTACTATAACTTTATAAAAGTAATATTTATTATTTTGGTAATATGAACAATATAAATCGTTATTATAAGATGCTATATTAAAATTTTGTTTCCTAATTGAACAATTTTTCATTATTTTGACACTTAATATATTTTTATCAGGTTTAGCATCATTTGAAATTATTTTTTCATTTTCATGAGTACTGCAGCTAATTATAAGTAACAAACAAAATAATAATATTTTTAAATACTTCATAAAACGACCCCCTAATGTAATTTTTGATTTAAATACATTTTCAATTTTTCCTTTAGATTATATTTTAATGTTTTACAACCTACTTTATTATTAGAAATCCTTCTGTTATATAAACAATTACCATAACATAATGGCAAATATTTACAATCTTTACATTTTTTGTCTTTAAAAGGATCATAATTACTCCAAAAGGATAAATTTTCATAATTATAAACTATATTTCCTTTTCTATTTAATTTACCAACCACTCCCTCTTCTGTCATTAATTGTTTATAACATTTATATACGTTACCTTTTGGCCCAATTATTATCGAATTGTTCTGCAAAGCTGAGCAATCAGCATAAGTCCTTGGAAAAGGAACTAAATTAAAGTCACTCAAATAAGTTGATAATTCTTTTTTTTGGGCATATTTATAAATATCTAATTCCACCTGTTCAGCATATTTTTTAGTTGTAAAACATTTGTTTAAGTCTTCAATACTATTCGGACTTACAGGGGGTACAGTTAAATATAAATTATTTTCTTGATTTTTAAAATCTTCAATTTCATCAATTAATTTTTTAATATAGATATAATTTTCTTTATCAATGTTAATTCTTATATTTATATCAATAGGGATGTCCGTTTTTAATTTATTTAATTTTCTAATATTACTCATAATCCTTTCATAGCTTCCTTCCCCATTCTTCAATGACCTTTTTTTATTATGAATATCCTTTGGTCCATCTAAAGTAATTTGAAAATATGATAATTTTAATTTTTCAACATTGTCTAATATTTTATTTATTAAATACCCATTAGTTACAATTTTAAACTTATAAGAACAATTATTTTTATTACATAAATTAACAATTTTATTTGTAATTTTTTTCATTTTTTCTGTTTCTAATAAGGGTTCTCCTCCAAACCAAGTAAATATTAATTTATTATATTTCTTAGCTTTTTGGGTAATAAATTTAAGCATTTTATTTATTGTTTTTTCATCCATTTTGATTTTTTTATTATTCTCATAGCAATAGATACAATTAAAATTACAATCAAAAGTTATTGTTATCAATATTGCCATCATATTTTTTTGGTAATTATTTACGACAAATTTTGATTTTAAAATATCTTTTTCATTACTTTCAGCACCTACAATAAATTGTTTTTCATACATTTTTTGAAAAAAATTTTTAGGCAAATTGGATTTTTTAAACTTATCTGTTTTATATTTATTAATTAATTTCTTATTATTTTTATTAATTTTAGCAAAACCACAATGAATTGTATTAAATAAATAATAACTATTCTTATATTCAAAATATATGTTATATTTAGAAAATTTAAAAAACATCAACTAATCCTCCCGCTAAAATTTAACTTTTAAAATTATTTATTTTAGTGATAATAAATTAGCACTCCTATAAAATATAAAATTTTATAGGAGTGGCTGTTTTTATTTACCTTTAAAGTACTTGTCTTTTTGCATTAGCTTCTTTTTTCTTTTCATCATCATTATTTCCTTGTCCTCTATCATCGCACCCATCAGCAATACAAAGACCTAAACTGAAATTTGTTGGATGTTCAATAGGATTAACTATCATTTCCATTATAATTTGCACCCCCTTTCTTATTAAAATTTAAATACTGAACACGAACACGAAAGGGATTATATAATTTTAGTTGTTTTTTGCAATGTTTGATGTCATTAATTTACAATATAGTGTTATGAATTAACAATTTCATTAATATATCTTATTCCCACTTTAATTTC
>CAZMFS010000294.1:0-2941 GCA_964565585.1 uncultured bacterium | reverse complement strand
ATTGGTTGTTACAGAGGAAGAATACATCTGAAAGGTCTACCGGTAAGAGGTCAAAGAACTAGAACTAATGCAAGAACAAGAAAGAAAAGAAAATAGATACAGATAAAAAACAGGAGGTATTGTTTTGGCTAGAGGAATAAGCAGAGCAAGAAAGAAAAAATTAAGAAGTCGAGTTGATTTTGCATACGCGAGAGTTAAAGCAACTTTTAATAATACATTAATAACAATTATTGATAAGGATGGCAAAGTTTTGACATGGGAAAGTGGCGGCTCTCAGGGATATAGAGGGTCCAAGAAATCAACCCCTTTTGCAGCGAGGTTAGCTGCTGAAGAGTGCTTAGAATTTATGGAAGAAATCGGGGTTAAATCCATGGAAATTACCTATAAAGGTCCTGGACCAGGAAGAGAACCGGCAATTAGGACATTTAAAAATTCAAGCATCAAACTGGTTGGGATAAAAGATGAAACTCCAAGACCTTATAATGGTTGCAAAACTAAAAAACAAAATTGATTGACAAAGGAGGATATTAAAGATGGCAAAATATACAGGCCCAGTATGTAAGATATGTAGAAGAGAAGGCGAAAAGTTGTTTCTTAAAGGAGATAGATGTCATACAGAAAAATGTTCTTTTGATAGACGTCCTTATCCCCCTGGAGAACACGGGAAATCTAATTTGAGAAAAAAACAAAGTGATTTTGGATTACATCTAAGGGAAAAACAAAAGGTAAAAAGGATGTATAATTTAATGGAACGTCAGTTTAGAAATTATTATAAAAAAGCTGATCAAACAAAAGGTATGACAGGATTAATGTTATTACAATTGTTAGAAAGAAGACTTGATAATATAATATTTAGATTGAATTTTGCTCCTTCAAGAAAAGCAGCAAGACAGCTGGTTACACATAGTCATTTTTCCGTTAATGGGAAAAGTGTTAGAATTCCATCCTTTATTGTAGATGAAGGAGATGAAATCCAGATAAAAGAAAACAAAAGAGATAAAAAAATATTTAAGGTAGCCATGGAGGTAGCAAAACAGAATCCAATAGTTGAATGGCTAGAAGTTGATCCGGATAATTTTAAGGGAATTATTAAAAGGTTACCAGAAAGAGAAGATATGCCGCAAAATATTAAGGAAAACTTGGTAGTTGAATATTATTCAAAATAATATAAATATAAAGAATGGAGGAGTTTATTAATGAAATGGATTAGACTTGAAGCTCCAGAAAAGCTTGAATGGGAAGAAAAATCCGATAGCTATGGCAAATTTTCAGCGCAGCCATTTGAGAAGGGTTTTGGAATCACCATAGGAAATACTTTAAGAAGAATACTTTTATCATATATACAGGGAGCAGGATTAGTAGGTGTAACAATTGATGGAGTTGCACACGAATTTGCTTCAATAGATAACATAAAAGAAGATGTTTTAGATATTATTATGAATTTAAAAGATATGAGGGTAAAATATGATGGTGAAGGTTTAAAGAAGATATCATATTCAGTAAAAGGACCATATCAAGTTCACGGTGAAGATTTTAATGATATTGATTCCGAAATCGAAGTTATGACAGAAGACAAATATATCTGTGAACTTAGCGAAGGTGGGGAATTAAATATCGACCTTTATTTCGATCATGGTAATGGATATGAACTTGCAGAGGAACATGAGTATGATGATCTACCGGTAGATTTTATTGCTGCAGATACAGTGTATACTCCGATTGTTAATGTTAAGTATGATGTGGAACAGGCACTGGTGGGAAAATCAGTAGATTATGATAAACTTATTATGGAAATTGAAACAGATGGGAGTATTGCACCTGAAGTTGCTCTTAAAAGAGCTGTGAGTATTTTACAGGATTATCTAGAAATATTGGAAGAAAGCAAAGAAAAAATGGAATATCCTGAAAAAGAAGAAGAAGAAAAGAATAAGGAACTTAAAAATCTATTAAATAGAAGCGTAGAAGAGCTTGAAATGTCGGTTAGATCTTCTAATTGTTTAAAAAATGCAAATATTGAAACAATAGGAGATCTTGTACAGAAAACCGAACAGGACATGCTTTCATATAGAAACTTTGGAAAAAAATCATTGCAGGAGATTAAGGATATACTTGCTGAGTTAAATCTATCTCTTGGGATGGATGTTGATGATATATTAGAGGAATAAGGTTTTAAAACTATAACAAATAATATATAATAGATAGGTGAGGTGATTAATAATGCGCCATCGAGTGAATACAAAAAGACTAGGAAGAAGTAGTTCTTCGAAAATTGCACTATTAAAGAGTTTAGCAACTTCTTTGATTAAGCATGAAAGAATAGAAACAACAGAAGCTAAAGCAAAAGAGATTAAACCCTATGTTGAGAAATTGGTTAAATGGGGTAAAAAGGATACGCTACAGGCAAAAAGACTTGTTAGAAAACGTGTAATGGAAGATGAAGCAGTATATAAATTATTTAATGAGATTGCTCCCCGTTGTAGTCAGAGGGAAGGTGGCTATCTTAGAATGTATAAGACAAGAGTAAGAAGAGGAGATGGTACTCCTATGGCTATAGTTGAATTTGTTGATAGAGTAGTGGAGGAAGATGAATAAAAAAAATCTTGTTTTACTTATCCTGATAATTATATTAGCAATCTGGGTAATTAGGGGGAGTAAAGTACTTTTTAATATATTTAAAATTAACAGATACCATGATACCTTGATCAAAAAGAAAAAAGAATTAAAAAACAAAAACAAATATTTAAAGAATAGATTAGAGTTAGCTAAAAACTATGATTACCTAAAAGAAAAGGAAATAAGGTTTAAGCTGGGTTTGAAAAAAGAAAACGAGAGAATAATTAAAATAAAAAAATCATTGACAAATGGCAAATAGATATTAGAATAACAAACCGATGACGCGGGATGGAGCAGTTGGAAGCTCGTCGGGCTCATAACCCGGAGG
>CAZMFS010000293.1:0-2958 GCA_964565585.1 uncultured bacterium | reverse complement strand
GAACTCATTATAAAATCAGCTTCACAATTTTTAAGAGGCTCATCGTTGTAACACTTATAGCGAATAGATTTTGCATTAATTTTTTTAGCTCCTAAAATATCTGTTCTTCCTATATCTCCAATATGAATAAGATGTCTGGCCTCATTGATGTCAGATAGTACATTTGAAAACATCTTCCTGTGTGGTTTTGATCTTCCGATTTCATCAGAAAACGAAAATCCATCAAAATATTTTAATAGATTTTTTGATTTTAGTAGCTTTCTAAGATATTTACCTGAAGTTAGGGCGGTATCGGAAATTATAAATAATTTATACTTTTTGCTCAATCTTGGTATTAAATCATGGATAATATCTTCAGTTAAAGAAGGGGGATACTTTAGTAGCAATCCGGATATTTTTTTTATTAGTGAATCAGTATCAATTTCTGGATTTACATCTAATTTATTAAATAAATAGGTTAATATTTCATTTGTAGTAAGAGTTCTATGTTCATTTTCCCAAATCTTTACAAAATATTTCCAGGTGTCTTTAAAAACACTAATAAGTTTACTTTTATTAACATTATATCCTCTATCATTTAAGTGGCTTTTAATTAATTTGAGTCTTTCATTTTCTCTCAAATTATGATCTGGACCTGTTCCCTCAAATAAAGTATTCCAAAAATCAAAGGATATATATTTTATTTTCATATATCAATATTATAAGTATTCATTATAAAAGTCAATTGCATATTTATAATTTAAAATATCCTCCTTTATTTTGGGCTAAATCTATAAGTTTCTCGTATGTTTCATTGGAGGAGATGGTGTTTCTATCTCCTATTATTATACATTTCTTTTTTGCTCTTGTTATTGAAACATTTAATCTTCTTAAATCTTTTAGAAAACCAATATTTTTATTTTTATTACTTCTAACAAGTGTTAAGATAACAATCTCTTTTTCTCTACCCTGAAAGCCATCAACTGTATCGATTTCAATTTTTTCGTTCTGTTCTTTTTTATTTAAATAATCGATCTGATCTTTGTATGGTGATATAACAGCAATGTCCTGAGGATTTATACCGGCATTTTTATATTTAGATAATATATTGAGCGCTATTTTTGCTTCGTATTTATTCATATAGGATTTAGAATCTTTCTTTGAAATTTCTGAGTTTTCTTTACCTGAAGTATCCAGAAATACAAGTGGTTTATCGGGATCATATGCATATTTTTCATATTTCCTATCAATTTTAGGTTTTTTGTAATTTAGGTTGTTTAGAGTCCATTTCTTAACCCCTTTACTTGCTTTTAGTTCATTATCATAAAAATTAAATGATGAGAACTCCATTATGTTTTCATTCATTCTGTATTGAGTTTGAAGCATAGATTTTATACCGTCTCCATGTACCTCAAGTAATCTTTCAAATATTGATTTTGATAAGCCTTCCATCTTCGCTTTTTGATTTAAAATTGTTGGGGGAAGCTGTTTATGATCTCCTGCAAGAATAAATTTGTCTGATTTTACTATAGGGATTAAAGAAGAAGGTTCGCTTGCCTGAGTTGCTTCATCATGTACAAGTAAATCGTATTCCCGATTAGCTAGAATTTCTGAACCAGCTGTGGAGTTTGTTACACACACAACATCAGCTTTATTAAGCAGGTCATTAATGGCTTCATCTTCAAGATTATCAATTTTATTGAAGTATTTATTAACTTTATCCTGAATTCTTAACCAGTCAGCCATTTCTCTTATCTTTTTGTATGGAACTCCTCTGCTGCCTTTACCTTTTTTTGCGAGTTTTTTTATTTTTTTATCGCTCATACCTCTTCTCCATCTTCCGCTGGGATGGGTATATTTATCCTGTTTATCTTTTAATTTCATAGCTTTTTCTCTTAGTTTTTTAGCTTCCTGGTATTTGGGATGATCTTCTAACATATAATCAAGAGTATGTTCCCTTAATACAGGTGTCACTCTTGCTGGATGTCCAAGTCTAATTGCATTTACACCTCTTTTAACCAGCCGCTGAACAATATTATCTACAGCGGTATTGGAATCTGCTGTTGCTAGAATTTCTTTTTCGGTTTTACTTTCCTGCTGTAATATTTCTATACATGTCATTGTTTTCCCGGTTCCGGGAGGTCCATGAACCAAAAAGAAATCCTTTGCACCCAGGGCTTTTTTTACCGCTTTCCTTTGAGAACTGCTTAAATTTTCATTGAAAAAACTCAGATCCTTAATATTTTCGAATTCCGGTTCTTTTATTCCAAGAAGTTTATCTCTTAAGATTTTTTTTCGCCCCGATAAACTATTTAACTTATCTAAAGAATCGAGCATTCTCTGAAAGGTTATGTCATTAACATAAAGATCCATACGTAATCTTTTTTTATATAGAAAATTAGGTGGTTTATTATCAAAAACTACAGTTATTGAGTAATTTGTTTTTTCTATGACAGTTCCGGTTGGATTATCATCTAGAAGGGGATTACGCTTGCTTAACATTACCAGATCTCCGATATTGATCTCGTTTTCGGGTAGTTTCTCACCTTTATGCTGACGCATATATTTAATCATATATTTATTCTTGAGTCCTGTACCCTGATCCCGTCCCCTAAGATGAAGGATAGCTCTTCCCTTTTTTTCTCTTTCATGACCTGATAGATTCCTAATTTCATTCTCATGCATCTGCATTTCTTCTTCTCTTTCAAGTTGAACAAGTGACTTAAAATTAGAAATATATTTTGATATTTTGTTTTCCTTTTCAATTAATTTAGAGCTAAATTCATATACATTGACATTTTTACCAGCTATATTATTATTATCCATGATATCAAGAACTTGCTTTTTTAAATCTTCTTCGATTTCTACTAACGCAAAATTTTGTTGTATATTTATATTGCCAATTTGATCCGGACTAAGACCGGCTTCATTTATGAGGGCACCTACAATATCACCGGGCCCAATTTGCTTATTAATATT
>CAZMFS010000292.1:0-2966 GCA_964565585.1 uncultured bacterium | reverse complement strand
CTAGTATACTAAAAATGTTTATTTCAGTCAAAATCTTTCTATTATTATGAATCCTTATCCAAGCCAAATTATTAATTATTATTATCTATAGTAGTTCCTTAAACAATCACTTATTCTTTTGTCAGCAATTATCTACTACATCATGTAACTTCATGCAATCATCCATCTCTTTTTATTTTTTATATCAACAATGTTATATTTATAATTTGAAAAGGGGCTTAATCTAATTTCTAATTTATTTAAATCAATATCTTTTCTATCCTGAAGTATTGTTCCAAGTAATGCATTGGTACCCGCTCTATAATAATCTGCTAATTCTATCATCCGGTTAATTTCTTTAGTTTTTAAATTTAAGATAATATTTTTTATTTTTATATAAGCAGTATTTTTACTGCTTCCCGGTATCTTTTTAATATTTTTTAATACATCCAAATACTGCAACATCCTGTAATTTTTTTTATTAATTGGGGTGTTTACTTTGGTGAAATTTATCTTCACCTTTTTCATTTTAATATCTTTTTTAAATTTATTGACAGCAATCTGATATTCATTAGCAATTTGGGTGGTAAGACCCAATCTATTATATAATTTTACACCTGTTAAATATCCAATTCTCTTTTTATTTTTATATAGAATATTTCTTAGTATTTCCTTTTCATCAGGCATTAACTCTCCATATTTTGTCTTTTTAGGTTTATAGTAAAGTCCTTTTTTCAATCTCTTAATTTTACCGGACTTGAACAATCTGCTTAATGCCTTGGAAAGAGCCAGCATTTTTGATTTATCAATACTAAAGCTATTATAATCAAATACTTTACCATCTTCAAAATCATCAATTTTATCTTTTACATATTTCATTACTGACATCTTTTTCCACCTCTTTATGTAAAAGATAATATAAAACACAGAATATGTCAAGTATTTATGTATATCTACTTGACTTTTACAAATCACATTAATAAAATTAAAATTCATAAACAAATTCTTATCCAGCTCACTCACCTATACAACCAGCTCACTCCCTTAGACCACCAAACCCGAAATTAAGTTCTTGACATATATACTTCAGGATGTATAAACAAATATAAATCCTTCTTAAGGGGGAAGTTTTTATATTTACATGTAAGTTATAAATTCCAACTGGATCTGGAAAATATTGAAATCCAACCTGCTGGTGACACTACTCAACTGGATTCCAGCTGTGCAGCCGAAGCTATACCGGTAAATTAAACAAATTAGGAGGTTTAATTGTTTAAAATTAAGAACAGGATTAAATTTATTACAGGATTGATATTTTCAATGGGGGCGGTAATTATCGAAGTTGCTTATATTATCGAAGTCAAAAATTTTCAAAGTTTACTAAGCTTCAAAAAATTGGTCCCCGTTATATTACTAATCGGAGCAATTCCTATAGTAATAAATAATATAAAGAAAGTTGATAAATGATTATTATTTATAACTGTTTGGAAAAGGGAAATGAAAACTTTCCCTTTTCCATTTAATAAATTTATATATTCTTATGAATAATAAACTAATAAAAGGTTCAATTTGGCTTATACTGGGTATATTCTGGGTAGTACAGGTATTTCTCAGGGGCAGACTGTGGAGTATATGCAGTTTAGGATTTATCGGAACTGGAATCTATACTTTTTTAAAATCTAATATTAATTTTAGCTTTTATTGAGCCTTTTATTCAAAATGAAGTAATTCCCACCACTAAAAGCTAAAAATAAAATAAAAGATAATAAATGAAGACCAAATCCTCCTTTATATGAAACTCCGAGAAATTTAAAAGATATAAAACCAAATATCAAAACAATCATTATAATACTTATTAAAGAAAAAATATTATACAAGTATTCATTTTTTTTCATAATCAATAAGTAAAAAATAATTAAAGAAACAAAAAAGAAACTAAATAATATTTCAAATAAAGAACCTGTAATGTTTATATTAAAAATCTCCGAATCAATTATTTTATTAAAATTAAAATATTTAAAAACCCATATTATGCTTACAATTTTATGTATAATCAAATTAAAAATTATCCATATATTCCCAATAACAAATACAGATATGATTTTAATAAAGTTATATTCCCCTTCTTTTATTAAGTTAGTATTAGATAAAACAGGCCAACTTAAAATTAGAATAAAAGGTAGAAACAACAAAAAACTTCCAACTGATAATAATTCTGTCCAGTTCTCCGTAAAATTATCAATACCGAACAATTCCATTAAAAAAGTAATTATTACTATTACAGAATATACTCCGATAACAGTAATAAAATATTTCCTAACCTTTTTTAATCCCTCAACGGTTTTAGCAAATACATTTTTAAAAAACTTTTTCATTTCTCCTCCTTTTTTTTTGGGGAAATTAATATAATTATTTTATCTTCTTTTATTTTATTTAACAAGATTAGTTATAACCTACCTATTAACAACAAATTATAATAGCTTCATTAGTATAATTTTTTAACATTTCATCAAATTTTATTTAACAATTATTTGATTTTTTAACAAATCTATTCCACTTTTTCATTTTCGGGGACAAAATTATTATCAATTAATGCTTTTATAATCCCCCTCATTAACAGGTTATCTTCGAAGTTTATAATATATATCCTTGATTTATTCTTTTTATTTTTTATCAATTTTTTCTTTTTTAATCTTTTAATTTCTCTGGATATCTGTGATTTTTTCTTATCTTCAAATATTTCAGCAATATCTGCATTTTTGAAAGTTTGTTTTTTTACAGCAATTTTTAAAATCTTTTCTTCCTTACCAGTAATAATTTCTCTTTTTTTTGAAAAGTTGATTGCGGGTATTAAAATATTATTTTTTACATAATCATAATCCAGTAATCGATCTATTTTTTCAATTTCATTTTTTAATCCTTTTAATACATATCCACACCAGGAGAGGATATCTTCTTTATTTCCAGAATCAGCTTTTTCCAAAGAT
>CAZMFS010000291.1:0-2985 GCA_964565585.1 uncultured bacterium | reverse complement strand
TATAATTAGTTTTTTCATTATAACCTCCCAGTTATTCTTCAATTAATTCTAGAAATCACCCTGGAATATACCAAAGTGAAACTTCCAGTTCTTAGTATCAAACCCATATGCATATTCTAATGTTATCGGTCCCATAGGGGTTCTAACCTTTACTCCAATTCCTGCTCCATCTTTCATTTCTCTAAAATTAAAGTCTCCAATATTATTCCAGGCTTTTCCAATATCCCAGAATGCATATCCTGTTAATCTGTCTTTAATCAATGGAGCTTTATAAGTTATAGTATTTATAAAATAGAAATTACCTCCAGTATAATAACCATCTTCATTTTTAGGGGAAAGATACTTGTCATCATATCCTCTAACTCCATAGGTGCTTCCACCTACAAAAAATCTTTCATAATGTGGTACTTTTTTAGATGGTTCGAGTTTTTCTACAGCTCCTAATTCTAACTTGTTTGATAATACAAGCTTCCAAAAAGATTTAAAAAACCAGTTTGTTGATGCCTTGTATTTATGATAATGAATATCTCCACCTAAAAACTTGCCTCCAAGTTCAGCCGTAATTTTATTATGTGTTCCCTGGGTTGGTTCAAATTTGCTGTCCCGTGTATCTCTTTCAAAAGTTATTGAGGCACTGCTTCTAGTTTCTTCTACAGATTTAATATCCTGTCTAGCTGATTCAATAATATCCTCAAGCTGTATTCTTTCAAATTTATATGATATATATCCTGATGTAAAAAATGAAAGATTACGTCCTAGGGTGATTTGTCCCCCATTTCTAAACAAATCATACTCATCATAAATGTTAAATTTCCTGTAACCACTAACAGATAAATAGGTTCTTGTATTCATGAAATGAGAATCTGTAAAACCTAATTCAAATGTTTTTCTATTTTTTCCATAATCTATCTGGATATTTCCTTTTATTCCTCTTCCAAGTATGTTTTTTTCTTCATATTTCAAAAACATTGCAAAACCTGAAACCCCATTATAGGTTCCACCAAAATTAATAGATCCTGTACTCTTTTCCTTTACTTTTACTGTAATATCCATAATATCAGGATTATTTCTTCTTGGTTGAGGAATTATCTGAATATCTTTAAAATAACCGGTATTATGCAATCTTCGCTGGCTTAAAACAAGTTTGTTTCGCTGAAATTTATCACCTGGTTTTAATACTATTTTTCTTAAGATCACCTTATCAAAAGTTTTAGTATTTCCGGATATTTTTATATCCCCTACTTTTACCGGCTTTCCTTCATTTACATTTATTGTTAAATCCATCTTGTTTTTTTTGAAATTATAGTCCGGCTCCACAGAAGCAAAAATATGGCTTTTGTTTCCATATTTTTCAATTATTTTTCTTTTGGTTTTTTCCCATTCTTCTCCGGTGTAATATTCTCCGATTTCTAAGGATACCAGATCTTTAAGCTCATTTTTGTCAAACAAAGAATTTCCCTTTATTTTATAACTATCGAGTTTATATCTCTTTCCTTCATCAAGATATACAAAAATATCAGCCCTTTGTCGCTTTTTATCAATTTTTACTTCATACTCTTTTATTTTATAATTAAAATATCCAAGCTTTTTTAGCTTATCCTTAATACGGCTCATATCTTTTTCAAGTTTTTTTCTATCAAGTTTTGGATGCTTCCACCATCTTGATTCTTCGGTTTTCATTGCTTTTTTCAACTCATCAGGGTCTACTTCATTTATGCCTTTAAAAACAATATCTCCAATAGATATTTCCTTTCCCTCTTTTATATCTATATCTATCAAAATTCCTTCTTCGTTCTTCGTTGCTTTTGCCTTAACCTGTGCAGAAGCATACCCCTCCTTTTGATATTTCTTTCTCAATTGATATTCGACTTTGTGTAAAAACATTTTATCAAAAGGAACATCCTTGGTTAAAAAGGGAATTTCCGACATTAGTTCCTGACTATCAAAAACTTTATTTCCCTCAATACTAATATCAAAAATAAAAGGTCTTTCCTTAACATTATAAATCAATTCAACACTATTTGCAGATTCTTCTACTTGAACTTCTATGTCTTCAAAATAACCTAGTTCATATAAATTTCTAATATCCTGCTGTAACTGCATAGAAGAAAAAGATTTTCCTTTTTCCATGTTTATTACGGATAAAAAGAAATCTCTTTCCAAATTTTTTAATCCATTTACTTCAATATTTTTTATATTTTTAGCAAAAACTACTCCAAAAAACAAAAGTAGAACCAAAAAGATACTAATCAGCTTTCTCATCAACTTCCTCCACTTCCTCCTTTTCAAGTCCTCTTAAAATTGAATCTTTCGCTCTTTCTGTTACAACTTCTCCATCTTCCATTTTAACCTTGATAGTATCTCCCTCAACAAACTTGCTCTTTAAAATTTCAAGAGCTAAAACATCTTCAATGTGTTTTCTTATGCTTCGACGTAAAGGTCTGGCTCCATATTCTTTATTGAAGCCCACATCTATCAAGTATTCTTTAACATCCGAATCTACCTTAAGATACATGTTTTTTTCTTTTAATCTTTCTTTTACCTCATCAAGGTTTAATTCAATTATTTCTCTAATCTCTTCTTTGCCGAGTGTGTTAAATACAACTAGCTCATCCAATCTATTTAGAAATTCAGGGTTAAACTTTTTCTTGGCTTCATTTAAAACCATTTCTCTCATTTTTTCATAATCAACATCTTTTGAACCCTCGGAAAACCCAACTCTTTTTTTGTTCCAGATATATCTAGCTCCAATATTTGAGGTCATTATTATTATAGTATTTTTAAAATCAACCATTCGTCCGAGACTATCCGTTAAATGCCCATCTTCAAAAACCTGAAGTAAAATATTAAACACATCCGGATGTGCCTTTTCAATTTCATCCAAAAGAATAACTGAATAAGGTTTTCTTCTAACTTTTTCGGTGAGCTGTCCGCCCTCTTCATATCCTACATATCCAGGAGGAGCTCCTGTTAACCTCGAAACAG
>CAZMFS010000290.1:0-2993 GCA_964565585.1 uncultured bacterium | reverse complement strand
TTTTTTGCTATAAACTTCATTAATTTTATCAAAATCTCTATAATTTAAATGCTCCTGATTTATATAAAACTGGCCTGGATTAAAGTATAAATTAATTTTTAAATCTAATTTATCTTCAAGATTATTTATAAATTCTGATTTATATCTCTTTTGTCCATATAAGTTACAGAGATAGTGTTTAATGAAAACATTTTTATTATCAATTTTAAATTTGAATCTAATGCTAGCTTCATTATTGTTTACAACTATTTTGGGTTTTTTAGTAATACCATTTCTTTTGAAGCTACTTATATTTCCGGACCAGTCAATTAGCTTATTATTTTTATAAATATAATAACCTAAATCTGAATCTTTTGGATAGGAATTTTTAAATATTTTTTTTCTATTTTGGTAGATCCTGTTCTTTAGTCTATTGATTTTATTGTTTACGGTTTTCTTATCATCATAAAGCTTATTTTTTAAATATTTTTTATCAATATTGGTACTAAGCAAAAATAATGTTAGTACATTTAGTAATATTAAACTAAAAACAATATATTTATTTTTCTGGACGATAAAAAATCCAGCAATTAAAAGCATTAATACACATATTAAATATGAATTTAGGTATAAATTGAGAAATGATAAAAATACTAAACTGAAAAAAGATAGTATCATATTATCTAGATTCTAATAAATCTAGATAATTATGCAAGTAATTTTTGTTTTTATTTAATTTGTAGAGAAATTTATCCCATTCCTGAGAACTTATATTGTATTTTTCCAGAATATTCTTTTTATATTCATCGATATGCTGGTTGTTAGAAGTATTCTTCCCATCATAAGATTTTAACTTATTATAGATAATGATAAATTTTTCTTTTTGGGTTAGTAATTTAGTAGATTTTTCCTTGTTATTAAACTTTAAAGCAGTTAACAAAAGGAAAATAATTATTAATGGAATTAAAATTAATAAAGTTCTATCTTTCATATCTTAAAACAGTAAACTTCTCAATATTTTTCGAAAAAGATACACAATAATCCTGTCCGGGTTTTGCTTCTATTATTTCTTCATCCTCTGTATCTTTTATATTATTTATTTGTACAGTTCCTTCCGAGCCATCAGGTGATATATAATTAAATTTATCTCCAATTTCAAAAGGCGCTTTAGCTTTAAAAACGTTACTATCATCTATATATCCAAGTAACCTATAATTTGAATAAGTACGGGAATTATCCAAATTAGATTCAAAATTATTATCTCCTTCGATAAAACCTGTATGGTATCCCCGATTATTTGCCTCAAATAAATTTTTTCGCCATCTCTTTTTAGGTTTTTTCCCTTTTTTAATAGCATCAATTAATAATCTGTAGGATCTTACTATAGTAGTTAAATATAATATTCCTTTTATTCTCCCTTCTATTTTAAATGCATCTACTCCCATATTCATGAATTTTTCAATAAAGTCATATAACATAAGATCTTTTGAGTTGAATATATACATCCCTTCTTCATCCTCTTCAAGTTCAAATAACTCATCTTTTCTTTTTTCTTCTCTTACATAATATTTCCATCTACAAGGGTGAGCACAATCCCCTTTATTTGCATCCCTACCCGTCATATACTTGCTTAGAAGACACCTACCGGAGTAAGCCATACACATTGCTCCATGTATAAATATTTCTACTTCAGGTTTTGCTTTTTGAGTAAATTCCTTTATTTCATCAAATGTTAATTCTCTGGCTAGTATTATTCTTTCTGCTCCTAATTTATGCCAGTAGTTTGCTGATAAAAAATCTGTAACATTTGCCTGTGTACTTATATGAACAGGAACATTTGGTAAAAGGTTTTTTACAAGTTTAAATACACCTAAATTAGATACAATAATACCATCAAAGTTTATATGAGATATTTTTTTTAAATAGGATTTGATTTGGGGTATATCATAGTTCCTGGGAAAAATATTTAAAGTTAAATAGCCCTTTTTATTTCTTTCATGCAAAAAGGAAATTGCTTTTTCAATATCATCCACTGTAAAATTTTTACTTCTGGCTCTTAAGTTAAACGATTCCCCTCCAAAATAGACTGAATCTGCTCCAAATCCAATTGCTAACTTTAATTTTTCAAAGCTGCCTGCTGGTGCCAATAATTCGACATCTACCATGATTGATACTTCCTTTTAGCTTTTACATGTTCATTATATGATTTACTAAAAACATGTGTGCCATCATTTTTGGAAACAAAGTATAAATAATCAGTGTCTGCTGGATTTAAAACTGCTTTAATTGATTTAATACCAGGATTATTGATAGGTGTAGGCGGAAGACCATAATTTTCATAAGTATTAAAAGGAGATTTTACTTTTAAATCCTCCCGATACAATTTTTTCTTATGTTTATCAAGAGCGTATTCAATTGAAGCACAACTTTCTAAAGGTTTTGATATTTTTAATCTTCTAATAAATACCTGTGCTATTATGTCTCTTTCTTTATCGATTTGAGCTTCCCATTCAACTAAAGATGCCAGAGTTAATATTTCTTTTAATGTAAAATTCGAATCTTTTATTTTTTTTAATAATTTATTTTTTTCTAGAATTTCTTTCAGTTGTAAATGCATTCTTTTAATTATTTCTTTTTCGGTATTGCTCTTAACAAAATAATATGTATCAGGATATAAATATCCTTCAAGAGTTGTTGATTTAATTCCTAAACTATTGATAAATTCCTCATCTTTAAATAAATTTTGAAATATTGTTTCGTCAATCAGATCTTTTTTACTCAATCTTTTTTTTATTTCCTTAAAGCGGAAACCTTCAGGAATAGTTATTTTAATACCGTTTAAAAACCCCTGTGCTAAAATCTCTGATAAGTTAATCAGATTTAAATCGTTTTTAAAAAAATAATCACCTGCATTTATCTGTTTAGGAAATAATTTGTAATATAATTTTGCATAAAAATGGGAGAAATTTAAGCCTTTCTGATCCATTTTATATAATACATCTTCAAGAGATTCT
>CAZMFS010000289.1:0-3008 GCA_964565585.1 uncultured bacterium | reverse complement strand
ATAAAGAATATTATCATTACTAAAATGTTTTGCGAAGATCCAAAACAAAGATATGATGCTTTATATATAATAAAAATATTAAATCATTATAATATATAATGGCTCCATCTACAAAAAGTAAAAAAGGTAAATATACTAATTTTGTAAACACAACTAAAATTACTGATGCTGAAATAAATCTTATAAGAAAAAGTATGAAAAGAACTTATGAGGAATTTAAATCTAAAGTTGCTAAAGGTAGAAATAAGTCTAAGGATTATATTCAAAAGATAGCACAGGGTAAAGTTTATACCGGGAAACAGGCTCTTGATAATGGATTAGTCGATAGAATTGGTCATTTTTCAGAAGTAATCAATGATCTAAAACAAGATTCGAATATAAAAAATGCATCTATTACTATTTATCCAAAGCCAAAATCTTTTTTTGAAAAATTATCTGAAGGTAATCCTTTTATGGCTAAATCTTTTGATATTAACGCCAAAATAAATGAAATTTTGGATTATGAACCTAAGCCTAAATATATTTTTCCTTACTATAATATCTTGAAAAAAGGGAGGAAATAATGAAAATACTTTATTTAGGTCATTCCGCTCTTTATTTTGAAGGTGAAACTAAAATACTGGTAGACCCTTTTATTTCTGAAAATCCATGGGTTAAAGATAAAAATTTTGATTTTCATCCTGATTATATTTTTCTATCCCACGGTCATGGTGATCATATAGGAGATACATTTGATATTGCTAAAAGAACAGGCGCAAAAGTAATTGCTCCCTTTGAATTAGCTCAATATTGTAGCAAACACGGTATTAAAACTCATCCAATGCATATTGGAGGAAAATTTAACTTCGATTTCGGATGGGTTAAGCTAACAAATGCACTTCATGGTTCGGGGCTAATTACGGATAATGAAATTATTTATCTTGGTAATCCATGTGGTTTTTTATGGGAAACAGAAAATAAAAGATTTTATTTTGCCGGGGATACCGGTTTAACAATGGACATGAAACTTCTTAAGGATTATAAAATTGATTATGCTTTTTTACCTATTGGTGGAAATTTTACAATGGATGTAGATGATGCCTTAAAAGCAGCAGAATTTATTTCACCTAAAACTGTTATTCCTATTCATTTTAATACATTTGATGTCATCAAAAGTTCACCAGAAGAATTTGTAGAAAAAATTAAGCATAGAGGAATGGAATCAATATATATAAAGCCAGGTAAAGAAATTGAAGTGTGAGTATTTATAGATAAGGGAGAATTTTTTCTCCTTTATCTATATCAATATTTTATAAAAACTATCAATATTTTTTGATTATTAGCCTTCTTTTTAAATCTAATAGATTCATTTTTAAATACAAATATTAATTTTTGACGATATTCTATTTGTAATTTTTATCATATAAAGTATAATATATTATTAAGGGAGGTAATTATGAAAAAAGTTGCTTTTGTATTTTCAATAGTTATGTTATTTAGTTTTTCAGTTTATTCTTTTCCAGTTATGGGAGCCAGATCTTTAAGTATGGGCGGTACTGGTGTAGCATCTGTTAATGATGCAAGTTCAGTTTACTGGAATCCCGCTGCAATGAGCTTTTTAGATAGGGGAAAAATAGTAAACACAAAATTTGATCTAGGTATAGATATAATGCAAAATATGAGTGACCAGATAAGTAATTTCAAAAATCTGGATTCCGATTATGATAATTTTATTGAAAGCATAGAAGGATCATCAATATGGGGTGCTCAGGAAAATGTATCAAAATTTAAAAACTTATATAATAAGTACAGCGAAAAATTTTTAAAATTTGATGATAACGGAGTCGGTACGAATATGAATCTGGCAGGTGGATTTTTCTTTAATATTAAAGGAGTACCTTTCATAGATTTAAGTATGGGGATTACAGCAATTTCGGACATACAATTTTATTCAAGAACGGCCGATATCAGTGTACTGAGAACTATACCTCTTGATTATTTATCGATTAGTAACATATTAGGAACTTCCAATTATTCTGAAAGTGAAGCTATTAATACTTATAACAATGTTATTATACCAATAATTGATGAACTAGATTCCGGTGATTCTGTTTTTCAAAATGATGAAAGGCAGTATTTAGAAAATTACCTCTATACTAAATATGTAGAAAATCCTTTTAATTCATATCAGGACCCTGATCCAGATAATAGAGTAGGTATAGAAGACAACAATAGTGAAGTGGTAGTAGATGGAATAATTTTGAATGAATTTCTTATTTCTTTTTCCAGAGCTATTGAAATGGATAAAATAATGGGTTTTGCAGTGGGAGGTAACCTAAAATTAATAAAAGGCTATAATTATTCTAAAATATTCAAAGCAGAAGAATTTAAAGAGGATGAAAGTGATAATGAGGATGATAATATTTTTGATAAGTTCAATGATCCATTTGAAGGAAATACCATAGGAATTGATATAGCTTTATATATGCAGTTAATGGAAAGATTAAAAATTGGATTAACAGTAAGAAATGCTCTAGTAGGAGAAATTAAATGGGATGAAAAAGATAACCAAATTACTCCTAAATCATATAAACCTGAAACCATGGCAAGAATTGGTTTCTTTTATGATTTAAATAAATATGTTAATTTAGCTGCGGATGCAGATTTAACAAAAAAAGAGGGAGAGTTTACAGATATTAGAAATATAAGTTTAGGATCCGAGTTTAATATTATTAAGGTTCTTAATTTACGTGTAGGTACTGTTATAACCCCTGGATTAGACAATAAACTAAGTGATTCTACACAGTTACTGACTGCTGGATTAGGTTTGGATTTTAAATTTTTAACTTTTGATTTAGCCGCAGCATTAACACCCGATGATATGAAATTTAACTTTGATGAAGAAAACATGCCTCAAAGAATTGGATTAGCCGCAAGTTTGGGGGTTAATTTTTAATTAATTGTCATAATATTTGGCCAATAATCCTCTTTATAAATAATAATTTTATGTTATAATAACTCCGAGGTTA
>CAZMFS010000288.1:0-3042 GCA_964565585.1 uncultured bacterium | reverse complement strand
ATGCAGCAATGAAAGAAGGTAAAGAAACATCTTGGATTCCTTCTTATGGAGTAGAGCAAAGAGGTGGTACTGCAAACTGTAGTGTTGTAGTATCTGATGAGATTATAGCTGCTCCTATTGTTGATAATCCTGATATGGCTGTAATTATGAACAGACCTTCTTTGGACAAATTTGAACCAAAGATGGTTGAAAATGGATTGCTTCTGGTTAATGATTCTATTATTGAAAGAGAAGTTGAAAGAGATGATTTGGAAGTTATTAAGATTAAAGCAAACGATATAGCTATTGACCTGGGAAATAAACGAATAGCTAATATGGTTATGCTTGGAGCACTTGCCAAGAAAACCGGTATAGTTTCTATAGATACTCTTAAAGATTCATTTAAAGATGTATTATCAAAAAGAAGACATAATTTAATTGGAATAAATCAAAAGGCTCTTGATAAAGGAGCAGATCTAGTATAAAATATATAAAATAGGGAGAGGAATTTTCTCTCCCTATACATTGTTTTGGAGGATATTTTGTATGAAAATAGGTGAACTTTTAGTTAAAGAAGGTGTAATAACAGAGAAACAGCTGGAAAAAGCTCTTGAAGAACAAAAAGGTACCAATGAACATTTAGGCACTGTTTTAGTTAGAATGGGATATGTTTCAGAATCAGTTCTAACGAATATGCTTGGGAAGCAGCTGGGAGTTGCCTCTGTTGATCTTACAAATTTTGAAATTGATGAAGATATTTTACGGGAGATACCCGAAGAAATTGCCAGAAAATATAATGTTATACCCCTTCATAGGATGGGACATACTATTACAGTTGCTATGGTAGATCCAACTAATGTAATGGCAATTGATGATATTAAGTTTCATACAGGATATAATATTGAACCGGTTGTATCTGCAGAAGCATCAATAAAAAAGGCAATAAATAAGTATTACGGCTCTTTAGAAGAGGAAGAAGAAGATATAGATGAGATGTCGGCGTCTTTTGCAGATGTAGATCTGACAGAGTTTGAAGTTGTGGATGAAGAAGATGAACAGGAAGTAGATCAACAGGAATTAATGGATCAGGTTGAAGATGAACCTATTGTTAAACTGGTTAGAAAAATAATAGTTAAAGCTGTTGTTCAGAATGCTAGTGATGTACATATTGAACCGTATGAGAAATCTTTAAGAGTTAGATATAGAATAGATGGAATGTTGCAGACAGTTTTAGAACCGCCTAAAAAGTTACAGTATGCAATAGCTTCAAGAATTAAAATATTGGCAAAATTGGATATTGCAGAAAAGCGTATACCCCAGGATGGTAGAGTTAAAATGAAAGTAAGTAGAAATAAGTATGTTGATCTGCGTGTATCGATCTTACCTACAGTTTTTGGTGAAAAAATAGTAATGAGAATTTTAGATAAAGATAATTTGATGCTGGATATGACAGATCTGGGATTTGCAGAGAATGAATTAAAAAAATTCAGAAAGGCAATACAGGCTCCTTACGGTATAATACTTGTTACAGGACCTACAGGGTCTGGTAAAACTACAACATTATACTCGGCACTTCATCAATTAAATGAAGAATCAGTAAATATCATGACTGCAGAAGATCCTGTTGAGTTTAATTTACAGGGAATTAATCAGGTAAATGTTAAGTCCGAAATCGGATTAACTTTTGCTGCTGCATTGAGGTCCTTTTTGAGACAGGACCCTGATATTATTCTTGTGGGAGAAATGAGAGACTATGAAACTGCTGAAATTGGGATAAAAGCCGCTCTAACAGGACACCTTGTGCTTTCTACACTTCATACAAACGATGCACCTTCATCAGTTAATAGACTAGTTAACATGGGAGTGGAGCCTTTTTTAATTGCATCCTCTGTAGTATTAATTATGGCCCAGAGGTTGATAAGAACTCTTTGTGATAATTGTAAGGAACAGTATGAACCTACAGATGCAGAGCTAAAGACAATAGGTATTGATCCTGCGGAGAAATCGGATCATACATTTTACAGGCCAAAAGGTTGTGATAGATGTAATAACACCGGGTATAAAGGAAGAGCCGGTGTTTTTGAAGTATTATATATAACAGATAAAATTAGAAAGATTATATTAAATAGGGGATCTTCTTTAGATATTAAAGAAGTTGCTAGAGAAGAAGGTATGAGGACACTAAGAGAGAGTGCTGTGGAAAAATTTAAGAACGGCTCTACTAGTTATGAAGAGGTTGTTGAAAAAACTTTTGAGGATTAGTATAATAACTTATACGGGGTGTAAATATGAATAAAAAAAATAATAATTTTAATTCAGAAGATGATAGTTTAAATTTAAAAATTAATTCTGGGGGCAATTTTAAAAATAAACAATCAAAAAAGAAAAAGATCAATATTACAGAGCTTTTCCATTATATGAAGAAGAAGGGAGCTTCCGATTTACATATAACAGTTGGGAAAAGGCCTGTCGTGAGGCTTCATGGAGAGATCGAAGAAGTTCCAAATATGCCGGTGTTAACTCCCAAAACAGCCCATGCATTAATCTATAGTATATTAACAGAAGCTCAAAAAAAAGAATTTGAAGATACAAACGAGTTGGATTTTTCATTTAGTGTTAAGGGGGTTTCAAGATTTAGGGGAAATGTATATAAACAAAGAGGTACTCTTGGCATGGCTGTAAGAGCTATACCATATGAAATATTATCTTTTGATGAACTCGGATTGCCACCTGTTCTAAAGGATTTATGTAAAAAACCAAATGGATTAATACTGGTTACAGGACCCACCGGTTCTGGAAAAACCACTACTCTTGCATCAATGATAGATTATATAAATGAAAACAGACACGGACATATTATTACAATAGAGGAACCTATAGAGTTTATACATCGACATAAAAATTGTATTGTTAACCAGAGAGAAGTCGGTTCAGATACAAGTGAATTTGCTGTAGCTTTAAAACATGTTTTAAGACAGGATCCGGATTTTATATTAATAGGAGAGTTAAGAGATCTCGAATCTATGCAAACGGCGTTAAAAATTGCAGAAACAGGTCAGTTAT
>CAZMFS010000287.1:0-3063 GCA_964565585.1 uncultured bacterium | reverse complement strand
GATGAACAATTAAAACATCAATATTATTTTCTATAGTTTTTTCTATGATATAATCGTTTACATCAACCGCGAAACCTAAATTTGATATTTCCGTGCTTCCTTCAATTTGTATACCGTTTAAGGAAGGATCCTTAATTTTATCAATCTGGAATAATTCTTTTAGTATGGAATCAAGCTTTTTTAACTTCATAGATTAATTATAATTTAGAATATATTTATGTCAAGTCTATTCAAAAACCTAATCTCAATCCTATAATCATAAAAAAGCAGCATAACCACAAATATAAAAGATTATTGATTAATTATTAAATATTTTTTCTGATAAAATTGCTAGATCTTTTTTATACTTTTCTATATCAATGTTATTTCTCGCAGCATTATCCTTTAAAGAAGCTTCTGCTACGCTTGAAGCAACTTCTATGAGAATTCTTCTATCAAACGGTTTGGGAATTATATAATTTTTTCCGAAACTAAGATTTTTATTGTAGATTTTACTTATATATTCTGGAACATTTCTTTTAGCTAAATCAGATAAAGCATTTGCTGCTGCTATCTTCATGTTTTCTGTAATTGATTTGGATGAAACATCTAAAGCACCTCTAAAAAGGAATGGAAAACCTAAAACATTATTAATTTGATTGGGATAATCACTTCTTCCCGTAGCCATAATTAAATCATCCCGAACGCTATTTGCTTTATTATAATCAATTTCCGGATAAGGATTAGCAAGAGCAAAAATAATAGGTGAGTTATTCATGCTTTTAACCATTTCCGTATCAACCAGCCCACCTACTGAAACCCCTATAAATACATCTGCACCATCAATTGCTTCCTTTAAGCTTTTGTAATTATTATGAGCAAACTGCTTTTGCTTATCTATAAGGTCATCTCTTTTTTTATTAAGAGGTCCATTTTTATCAAACATATAGATTTTATCCCTATTAACTCCCAGAGAAACTATAAATTCCGCACAGGCCATGCCGGCTGCTCCCGCTCCGGAAAAAACAACTTTTATGTTTTCAATATTTTTTTTAGCAATTTCTAATGCATTTAACAATCCAGCACCTACTATAACTGCAGTACCGTGCTGATCATCATGGAAAACCGGTATATTCATCAGGGATTTTAACCTATCTTCAATGTAAAAACATTCAGGAGCTTTAATATCTTCAAGATTAATTCCACCAAAGGTTGGTTCCATAGATTTTACAACCTGTATAAATTTATCGGGGTCATCCTCATCTATCTCTATATCAAATACATCAATATCAGCAAATTTCTTAAATAATACTCCCTTACCTTCCATTACAGGTTTTGAAGCAAGTGCTCCTATATTACCCAACCCAAGTACAGCACTTCCATTGCTTATAACACCCACAAGATTTTTTTTATTTGTGTATTTATATGAATCATTTTTATTATTTTTGATTTCTATTGAGGGATAGGCAACCCCAGGCGTATAAGCAAGTGATAGATCATTTTGAGTAGCACATTTTTTTGAAATAAATGTTTTAATTTTACCGGGTTCCGGATTTGAATGATATTTTAAAGCCTTCCTCTTTAATTTTTCTTTATCCATATAGAATCATTTCCTTTCAAGAAGACCAACAGTTTCAACATGATGAGTTTGTGGAAACATATCAATAATAGATAGTTTTTCCAAAGAATAGATGTCTTTTAATTTCCCCACATCTCTTGCAAATGTAGCCGTATCACATGAAACAAAAATTATCTTTTTTGGTTTATAATTTCTTAACATATCAATAATATTCTGTGAAACTCCGGCTCTGGGGGGATCCATAATAACTACATCCGGTTTTTTAAAATCTTCAAAACTATAATCTTTCAAATCTGTATTTATTATATCAACATTTGTAGCAAAATTAATTTTTTTGTTTCTTTTTGCTATCTCAATCGAGTTTTTATTTTTTTCAAACATTTTTATTTTTTTAAAATCAAATGCAAGAAAAAATGATATAGCTCCAACTCCTCCATATAAATCCCATATTGTATCCAGCCTTTCAAAAGGCAGATATGAAGCAATTTTTTTAAACAACAATTCTGCCTGTTCTGAATTTATTTGAAAAAAAGTATCCGGTAATAATTTATAAATTGCTTTCCCAAGATATATGTCTAAATATTCTTTCCCAGATAAAAGTATATTATTATTGCTTAATGGTTCATTATCTTCCTTATTAACATTCATATATATAGAATCAATATTCCCGAATTTAAATTCGATGCTTTTAACTAAATCTTTTAGCTGTTCTCTATCGTTTTTGCTGGTTACAAATATTATCATAAATTTTTTTGTTCTAGGTGAATATCTATACCCTATCTGTTTGAGAAATCCCTTTTTGTTTCTTCTATCATAGGGTTCGATATTGAGATCATGAGCTTTTTTATTTATAAAATTTAAAATCTCTTTTGCTTTAGAATTAACAATTTTACATTCGGGAACTTCAATGATATGATGGGTTCCCTTTTGATAAAAACCTGATATTAAATTTCCCATATTATCTTTATCAACATGCTGAAGTACCTTGTTTCTATAATACAGTTTGTTTTCGGCTCCTAAAATCTCGATCTTCTCTTCTGAAAAATTAATTTTGGCAATTTTACTTAAATTATTTGATAAAAATTTTTTTTTAAATTCTAGAGTTTTATAATACTGGATGTGCATGAAATCGCATGCACCGCAATTTTTATAGTGAGGACACTCGGGTTCTTTTCTAAAATGAGCTGAATCAAGAATCTTAATCAATTCGGCTCTCGCAAAACTTTTATGAACAGAAGTAATCTGAGCTTTGACTTTTTCAGTAGGTAGTGCGTTATTTACAAAAATAACAAAATCTTCATGCCTACCTACCCCATCTCCCTCTACCCCGATGTTATCTATTTTGATATCTATAACCTGACCTTTTTTTAATTCTTCCATGACTAGATAATAAGATTTTCCTGAATTTTGTCAAGAATTTCATAAAAAAATCACATAATATCCTTTAATGAAAGATATAAATTTAAGCATTAAATATATTCTATTTAGATTGTCTAAAACATAAA
>CAZMFS010000286.1:0-3070 GCA_964565585.1 uncultured bacterium | reverse complement strand
TTTTTTCATAATACCCCCTTAATATTAATTATCAAATTCTGTATTATTATACTAAAATATCAGTTAAATTTCAATTTAAATACTAATATTTTAAAAATCCAGTTATTTTTTTTTTTTTATGAACTATAAATATCTTAAAAAATTATATCTGTAAATAGGGAATGTAAATATATTTTATTGCATAAAAGGAATAAAGATGAGTGATTAAGCGAGGATTAAAACTTTATAGCTAAAAAAATAGTTGAGAAAAATTTTTGAATTTGTATAATAATGATAAAGGTGGAAGTTAGGTGATTTTTTTGAAAAATTTTGATAAAGTTTTAATATTAGATTTTGGATCACAGTATACAAAACTAATTGCCAGAAGAATAAGGGAGAATCATGTTTACTGTGAAATTCATCCATTTAATATATCAATGGAAAAAATTAAGAATTTTAATCCACAGGCAATAATTCTATCAGGAGGACCTGCTTCTGTTTTAAAGGATGGTCCGCAAATTGAAAGGGAGATTTTTAGTTTAAATGTTCCAATACTGGGTATTTGTTATGGCTTACAGCTAATGATGCATTTAAAAGATGGAAAAGTTAAAAAAGGCTCAAAAAGGGAGTTTGGTCATGCGGATCTGTTTGTTGAAGAGAAGGATCCCTTCTTTGATAATATACCAAAAGATAACAGCGTATGGATGAGCCATGGAGATAAGGTTGTTTCACTGGATCCAGAATTTAAAAAGATTGCTCATACAAAAAATGCCGAATATGCAGTTATTAAACATAAAAAGAAACCTTTTTATGGAGTACAGTTTCATCCTGAGGTAGTTCATACAGAGTATGGAAATCAATATATTAGAAATTTTCTTTTCAATATTTGTAATTTAAAAGCAGAATGGACAATGGGAAAATTCATAGAAGAAACAGTAACTGATATTAGGGAAAAAGTCGGCGATAAAAAAGTGATACTCGGATTATCAGGTGGGGTTGATTCCTCTGTGGTAGCAGTTCTTCTATGGAAGGCAATAAAAGAACAGCTTGTTCCAATTTTTGTTAATAACGGAGTTTTAAGAAAGGGAGAAGTAGAACAAGTTAGAAATGTTTTTGGAAACGTATTTCCCATGAAGCTTGATTATGTAGATGCAAGTGAAAAATTTCTTGATGCTCTAGAAGGAGTGACCGATCCAGAAAAAAAGAGAAAAACAATAGGGAAGATATTTATAGATGTTTTTGATAAAAAGGCTAGCAAAATAGAAAATGCAAAATTTTTAGCTCAGGGTACTCTATATCCGGATGTTATAGAAAGTGTTTCTTTTAAGGGGCCTTCCGCTACTATAAAATCCCATCACAATGTCGGAGGACTGCCCGAAAAAATGAATTTTGAATTGATTGAACCTTTGAAAGAATTATTTAAAGATGAGGTGAGAGAACTCGGTAAAGAGCTTGGATTACCAAAAGAGATGGTTCAGAGGCATCCCTTTCCGGGACCGGGTCTTGCTATAAGAATTATAGGAAAAGTTACCAGAGAAAGGTTGAAGCTTGTTAGGGAGGCCGATGCGATAGTTCGGGAAGAGATAAAGAGAGCAGGTATATATGATAACATATGGCAGGCATTTGCAGTTTTGTTACCGATAAAAACCGTGGGAGTAATGGGGGATGAGAGAACCTATGAAAATACTGTGGCTGTTAGAATGGTTGATTCTGTTGATGGAATGACTGCTGATTGGTCTAAAGTACCTTATGAAGTTTTAAAAACCATTTCAAATAGGATAATAAATGAGATTGAGGGAATAAACAGAGTTACATATGATATTAGTTCGAAACCACCTTCAACAATAGAATGGGAGTAAAAAGATAGATATGAAATCAAATTTTGTCCACTTACACAATCACTCAGAGTTTAGCCTTCTTGATGGGGCAATAAAATATGAGGAACTTGCAGAGAGATTAAAAGAGTTGAACATGAATTCGTTTGCCTTAACCGACCATGGGAATCTCTTTGGTATTATACAGTTTATAAAAACTATGAAGAAGCATAGTATTAAACCTATAATAGGCTGTGAGGTTTATATAACCGAGGATATGCACTATAAAGCAAAGGATGCAAAGTCATACCACCTTGTTCTTCTAGTTAAAAATAAAAAGGGATATAAAAATCTCGTTAAAATGGTTAGTCGTTCCTATATAGAAGGTCATTATTATAAACCAAGAATAGATAAAAAATTGTTAAAAAAACATTCTGAGGGTTTAATAGCCATGTCTGCATGTATCCAGGGAGAAATCCCTCAGGCTTTATTAAAAAATAGATATGAAAAAGCAGAGAAACTTCTAGATGAGTATCAAAATATTTTTGGAGAGGATTTTTATCTGGAATTGCACAATCACAGGCTCGAAAAAGAACAAATTATACTTCCTCGTATAAAGGAACTTGCAGAGAACAATAATATAAAAATGGTGGCTACTAATGATACTCATTATTTAAACAAAGAGGATTATAGGGCCCATGAAGCATTATTGTGTATACAGACCGGAAAAACATTAGATGATCCGGAGGAAGAAAGATTAACATTAGAGACAAATGAGTTTTATTTAAAAAGTTATGATGAGATGAAAAAAACATTTAAAAACACCCCCAGTGCTTTAAAAAATTCGATCGAGATTGCTGAAAAATGCAATTATGCACTTGAAGATGAGCTTGATGATGAACTGCATTTCCCCAAATATGAAGTTCCAGAAGGATACACCCTCGAATCGTATTTAGAAAAGCTTTGCTGGGAGGGGGCAAAGAAGAAATATGATGAGATTACTCCGACTGTAGAAAAAAGATTGCAGCATGAACTCGATATAATTAATGAAATGGGGTTCCCGGGCTATTTTTTGATTGTTTGGGATTTTATAAAGTATGCAAAGGACAATAATATTCCAGTAGGACCCGGTAGGGGTTCGGCTGCAGGCAGTATTGTCGCATATACTCTGGATATAACCGATATAGATCCGATCAAGTACGATCTGCTTTTTGAGCGGTTTTTGAATCCCGAACGAGTAAGTATGCCGGATATCGATGTGGATATTGCAGATGATG
>CAZMFS010000285.1:0-3083 GCA_964565585.1 uncultured bacterium | reverse complement strand
ATTGCCGATTTGCAATTATAACTTTTTTTTGCTTAATTTTCTATTAACATGAAAATTGCTGAAGCAATTTTTATCGATTGCCGATTGCCGATTCAGGCTGTAAAGAAATAATAGTAAATTAAGTAATTTGAAAATCGAAAGAAAAACAGTTATCATTCCATTACTCAAAATTAATTTCTTGCTTTTAAATATTGTTTATGTTTTTTATACAAAATCCATAATACTGAATATAGAATCCGGGCCTAATACGTCAGGGTAGTTTGTACCTAAAAAAATAATTCTAAAGGAGGTACAAATGAATTATGATTATTCACAAGGGTTCAAAGAAATGGCAGTAAGAAAAATGATGAATCCCGCAACAAAGAATATAACTCAGTTATGTAGAGAGTTAAAAATAGCAAGAACAACAATCTATAAGTAGAAGACATAATTTTTCTAAAAAAGTCCATGTAGCTTATAATAAAAGATTACCAAACAGAGCTCGGTCAAGTCCGTCTCGTAAGAAAGAGAGGATTAAAAGGATTAACAGTACAATTCTCCGTAAAAAGGAGAATGATTATGCGGCTGAGTCTCTCCCTTTGGGTGAAAGAAGTTGTTCCATTGGTGTATCTCATAAAGGCATATTTTAATAAGACAATTACGCTTGTTGCTATTAGTGATAGTTTTTTTTAATAATTGTGTTGCTTCAATGATTAAGCTAATAATCCTGTTAATCATGTTAATCCGGTTATACATAGATTTAGATTATATGAATACTACATGGTTATCTTTTGGAAAATCCTGTTCTAATTACAATACTTTTATGAGTTTCATCTATGGTTGTACTTATAATCAGCTTTAATAGTGAAAATTTAATTTCATTATTATCTGCCTAAATCCCTGTCTTTATTTTTTGTTATTTTAATTAAAAGTACAAACTATCCTGAAACATACCGCGGGTAACAGAACACAGAATATAGAGATAAAAACAAAAATCTTGAAAATGAAAGTTTATCAGATTATACTTAATATATGTTAAAGATTAATAACAGAGGGGCAACTCTTGTCGAATATATTGCTGCCCTTGTCATAAGTCTAGTAATTACCTATCTTTTTATACATACTACCGCAACTATATATTTAATAAATTTAAAGGAGATAAAAAGAGGTAAAGGTGGGATAGCGATAAAAAATGAAATTGAACAAAAAATTATGGCACAGGATTATGCTAATCTGGATTCACTCAATGGTACTACCGGACAGATTGTTCTGGATGATAGGGAAACCGCAGATACATCTGATGATATTACTGCAGAATATACAATAAATATTACCACCGAGTCTGATAACTATACTACTGGATCCTCTCTTCAATATAAAAGTATAGAGGTAAATGCATCATGGCAGGAATTGATCGTTGGAAGTGAAGGAGATGATCCTGAAACAAAGACGGAACAATTGAATTTCACTCTCAGGAGATATCAAAATGTCAGTTATTAAAGATAAAAGAGGCATCACTTTAATAGAACTTGTTGTAACAATTTCTCTCTTATCGATTATCTCAATTGGGGTAGTATCCATTTACATGGTTGGAATGAAGGAGATGGACAAAACAGAGATTGAAAATGAAACAATGACTGTTTATAGAGTTCTAAAAAGAGAGCTAACCTCTACCATTAAAGAAGCAAAAGATGTTCAATGGGGAGGATCGTTCCCTCTTGTAGTGACTCTATATAACGATTCTGTTATTAGATATAGAAATAATACGGTAGATGGGCAAAGTTTAATCCAGAAGGACCATAACGATAATAACTGGCAAAAGATAATAAGTACAAATTATGTTAGCTATCAAATAAATAGTATAACCGTAGATTCGACGAGACAAACCGTGGACCTAAATCTAGAACTTAATGGTAGTTATCGGGATATAAATTACAGTATTAAGAGAGCAATAACGAATGTTCACTGGAGAAATCAATGAATATGAATAAAAAAGGTGCAGCTCTTTTAACTGTAGTAGTTTTTATGCTCTTGTTTCTTACCTTGCTGGGAGCGTATGTATTAAAATCATTTTATTTGACCCAGGAAACAGAAGGTGAAATTGATTACTGGCAGAATTATTATATGCTAGAATCGAATTTGCAGAGAGCAGCAAGACTTGTGGAGGAAACAAATCGTAAAGATCTCGGTAATAATGCTGTTTTAGCTCAAAACTGGCAGGGCACCTATGGAACCGATTTTACAATCGAGGTTAGAGAGTTTGATAACTGGAACGGTTATGTTGTAAATAATAATGAAAGCTTGAATGAAATAAATGCTTCCAGTAATACTATAACCAGAAATAATCCGGTTAGTATTCAAGTAAGGTCCTTAAAAAGTGATAGCGCGATAGAATATTTAATGAGTTTTGGTGGGTCAAACCCATTTACTATTTATGCAAATAACAGAATAGGAATTGATTATGATGGGAATTATTACCCCTATTTAGGAGGAGGACAGTTTTCTGATGCTGGTACTTCCCATAATGATACCAGAATTGAAAACTCACTTGTTTATTACTCTAATACCGTGTATTGTACTACCAGTGGAACTGAACCACCGAGCTGGGATGGTAAACTTGATGGAGAATCAACTCTGTCTCAGGAAACAATACCACTTCCTTCCTTTTTTAACAAATCCGGCAATCAGGGATTTCAAGACCTTACAAACTCAATTGATGCTTCTGCAAACATTATAAATTATAATCAGAACAGTATTAATTATAGCCAGATACAATCTTACCTAGCTTCTGGAGTAACTAATGTTTTTGTTATAAATAAAGATACTTTTGATATAAACATTGATAGAAGTGTATCTAATGATATTTCATATGATATTGTTTTCATTGTTAGAGGCACTGTTAATTTGAGCAATAATTTCTGGATTGATAAAGACGGTAGATTTGGAATAATTTCATTTGATAATATTAATGTTGAAACAAATTCATACACGGATTTAATGGGAGGAAATATTTTTCTGTATGCTCAAAATAATCTCGAATTTGTAGCAACTTCTCAGTCAGGAAGCAGCACAATAGTAGGGAAATTACTGGCCAAGAATGATAT
>CAZMFS010000284.1:0-3117 GCA_964565585.1 uncultured bacterium | reverse complement strand
AACAGCAAAAAAGTAATATCAGGTTCAAAATTATCAAGAGCCCACAAATTAAATTCTAAAGCTTTCTCAATACCCAATCCACGGGCATGTCCCTGATATGCCAGTGTAGCATCATAAAATCTATCACAAAGAATTATTTTGCCATCTCTTAATAAAGGTTTAATTTTTTCATAGTACAACTGCGTTCTTGCAGCTATGTAAAGAAAAAGTTCTGCCTTTGGATTTAGAATTTTATGATATTTTTTATCAAGTAATATATCCCGAATTTTTTCGGATATCTCAGTACTGCCCGGCTCACGAATGACAACTACTTCATAATTTTTCTCAGTCTCAAGATAGGATTTGACTTTTTCCATCTGAGTTGTCTTTCCGCTTCCCTCGCCGCCTTCAAAAGTTATAAAACAACCATTTTTCATAATTCTGCTCCTTTAAACACATCCTTAATCAATGATATATATAAATAAGTAATTTTCAATTAATTTTTCTTTTTACTTGAAGATTTATGCTCAATTAACTATAATATAATTGATATGTAAGGAGGGACAAATATATGAAAATAGTTAAGATTATAATTTTACTAATTATAACAGCATCTGTTATCTTTCTTGTTGAAACAAATATAAAAAAAGAATATTCTACCAGATTGAAAAAAAATGCTGAAGAAAAAGCTCAAACGGTACTGCAAAATCAAATTGAAAATATCAGAGAAGGATTGAAAACCAAAAGAAACAATCTTATTGATATAACCAACGCTATATCCAATCAAGATACATTCGACAGTATTTCCGGAATTCTTGCAGGAAATTCCAACACTTTTGAATGGATTGAATATGTTGATTCTAACGGTGTACCCAAATATACAACGAAAAAAGTACCTGAAGAGCCCCAGGACTATATCTATACCATGTCTACGGAACTTGAAGACGGTTCAAAATTAAATATTGGGATTAACCTAAGAAATTTTTTAGATGGTAAAATACTCAAAAATATTTCTATTACAAAAAATCCTTCTTCTATCTTTGATAAATACAGAAAATCAAACTACATAATTTCACAAAAAGAGGTAAGCAATACTGATATATCTTTAGTTTATTATAAAAACATATCATCAAAAATAAACTCGATACTATTTTTAGAAATAGCTGTGGGTATTCTTGCTTTAGTTGCGGTATTATTCATTATTTTCAAAAAAAGGAACAAAGAATTTGATACTATAGATACCTTTATGGATCAGGTTAAAAAGGGAAATGAAGATCTAAGATTTGAAATAATTGAAAAAGATCCCCTATCAAATTTAAAAACGAATATTAACAATATTCTTGATAAACTTGAAAATTTAAGAGATAAAAATCGAATATACTCATTTGCCATTTCTACTATTAACAAAATGCAATCAGAAACTTCCCTAAATAAAAAAATAAATGTATTTATAAAAGAATTAATAGATGATTTTAATTTATCAAACATTCATGTATTTTTAAAAACTAATTCTAAAAATGTAGTATATACCAATAAATCAAATCAATACAATTTAAACTATACTGCCAACATGGAAAAAATTATCCAAAACAAGCAAAGTAACATATTAAAGGATTTTGACATTAACTCATTATTGGATGTACAGATTAATGAAGACTTTTATTCAAAAAATTATAAGATCTTTCATATTAGCAATCACGGCATTATATTATTTGAAAAGGAAGAGTTTGAAAAAATTAATACATCTGTTGGAAAAATGTTAATCAACACCATTATCAACAACATAAAGCTACACAAGGATAAGATTTATAATCTTCAGGAAAAACTGCATTTCAACAAAATGTTTAAAAAACTCAATACCGGACTTGTATGGGTGGATCACGAGGGCCATATAAAATTGATTAACCGCTATATCGAAAAATTATTTGAAATTAATTTCGATGTAGAGGGTATGCTTGTAGGACAGTTTTTTAATAAAATTGGTTTGAATTTTAAACCAATAGCTGATTCTTTTAATTCCAATAAGGAGAAAAAATATACTGTAGAATATAAAAACAATTTGGAGTTCGAAATTGCAACTACTTTTATTCCCATTACACAAAATCAGGAAAACGATTTTATAATAAGCATAAAAAATATATCATCATTTAAATCAGAGGAAAAAGAGATTATCAACAACCAAAGCGATCAAATTAAAAATCTCAATGAAGAGGTTACTACCCTACAGAACAGAATACAAAGTTTACAAACCAGACTGGATGAAATTTCCGAAAACAATATCGATTTTTCAATTATCGATCCTATAACAAATGATATAATAGTAAATTCAACGAGAATGCTCAAGGCATTAAATAGACTTAGAAAAATGTTATTCGATGATAGCGAAAAGAAATATGTTAGTTTCCTTAAAAATCAGCTCTATCACATTAACTTTTCTATAAGAAATTTCTCCATATATAAAGGCGATATCAACTACAACATGAAAAACAATGATGTAACCAAAATATTAAAAAAATCTTTTAACTTTTATAAAAATGATCTAAAAAATAAAGATATTAAAATTAACTCATACTTCGAAGAATCTATTGACAATATCAACTGTGATAAAATTAATCTTGGAATATCTTTTAATAACATATTATATCAGATAGTAGAAAACTCTCAGAAGAATAGTGAACTTGATGTTGATTTATATAAAGAAAATGAAACAATAAATGTCAAACTTGAACTTTTAAATCCTAAAGAGACTATAGAAACTAAAATTCCGAAAAAAAATGATATCTCCGATCAATACGGGTTTTTGAATTATGTTATTAACGAAATAATCAATAACCATAACGGTATATATAAAATTGAAGATTCTGATGAAAAAGTCACCTACAAAATTGAAATAAACGAATAGATTTTTATTATGCTTCGAAAAGACTGGAAAATAAAAAAAAATCCCTATTATGTACTTACACTGACAATATTAGTTATAATAGGAATTTTTGTAGTGGACAAATTAAGTGAAGGAAAATACAGATTAAAACCTCAGCACCCATTTCAAAAATATAAATCAATAGAAAAAGTTACTCTTTTGTTAAACGGAGAAAAATATATAGTAACCAACAGAAATTACATTAATGATTTTAAAAA
>CAZMFS010000283.1:0-3125 GCA_964565585.1 uncultured bacterium | reverse complement strand
TTGCTCCTTTAGAATAGTGTTCTTGTAGTTTTAAACTTGTTTATTACTCTTTCTTTCCATATTTCCATAATATAGTCGTTATTGTAAACAATATTTTCATAAAATACTTTGTAGTCGCTATCTGAATTAAAAACACTCCAATTTTTTGCAATATTATATTTTTTTATAATTTTATCCTCTGTTTCTTTTTTAAATTTACCTAATCTATTATTTTCCCTGAAACTACTTTTTTTATATATTTCAATATCTTTTATGTTTATATTGATTAACACGATCCATTTTAGATCATATCCATAGCCACCGCCGGGAGCATAATATACTTCCTCGTATTCATCATATATTTCTTTTAGTGGATTATTTAAATCTAAGTATCTTAAGTAATTTTTTTCTTGTAGTTCTGATGATAATTTGCTATCTATTTCAAACTGCAAAGACAATGATTTATCAAAGTCTTTTATTTTTTTATATCTGTCCTGAACTACTTCTATGCTATTAAACCATTTTTCCATTCCGGTATTCGGCCATTTATATTTTTTATCAAATTTATTGATTAACTTTTGTAGCTTCTTGATTATTTTTTCTATTTCTTTAATTATATTTACATCTATATTATCTATATGCCTCAATGTCATTTTGTATTTATCTTCATATTTAAAACCAAACATAAAATTTTTAACCATTTTTGCCTTTCATATATAATTACAGACCAGGGAGGATTCGAACCTCCAACACCCAGATTAGAAGTCTGGTGCTCTATCCAATTGAACTACTGGTCTATTATTTTTCCTCTGTGTTATGTGAATATCCTGTATAGTGTTCTATCCTTGTTGGCTCCGGTCTCGGATAAGTTACTGGTGGCAAATACGACTTCCTTTCTAATACAAACTCTAGATCTCCATATTTTATTTCTTTTTTCTCGGTATCAGTTATTATATAACACCCACCCTCAAGATATCTTAGAAACTCAACATCGTAATACACTCTTTCTTTTGTTACTACTACCATAATTTCCTCCTTATTATTGCGGGAGCAGGATTCGAACCTGCATATCTGGGTTATGCCCAGTGAGTTACCACTACTCTATCCAGCGAAAGAAAGCTGACGCAGGGATTCGAACCCCGATTTAGCGATTACAAGTCGCCAGCTCTTCCGTTGAGCTACGCCAGCATTATCTTTTCCTTATCTTTTTTCTAAAATCAACTAATCTATCTAAATATTTTTCAGTCTTATCTTTTAATCTCTGCTTCTTATCAAAAGCACTCATCAAGCTATCAAACTTATCTGTTGCTTTTTCTCTACAGCTTAACTCTTTTGATATTTTCTCATAATGATACATTGAGTAATAGAATTTCATTTTCAGTCTTAGAAATTTAGCTAATATCTTCCAACTTACCATAATACCCTTTCTTCTGCTTTTTTACTTTTTTCTTCTTTATTGCCAATATACTCATATGCTTCTTCTTCTGTTATATAATCCTTTTTCTCGCTCTTTCCGAATAATTTCCCTACTATTGCTGATTCTTCTGTTGTTTCAAAATCGTGCTCTATAAAGCTTTCTCTTGTTTTTATTCTTCTTTTCAGAGCTTTTATTTGGTCTATATAGAAAAAAGAGATTATTTTATAGATATAGCTATATGGTTGTTTTTCTGGATCTATTTGATTCGGCTTATTATTTAGAAACTCTATTACTTTTGCATAAGCAGAGTATTTCCAGTCATCCGGGTAGTTTCTGTATTTATCTTTTTGCTTTATAATTTTTGCAAGTTCTAGAATTATTAGATGTAGGTTTTCTGAAATTGTTCCGGTTTCTTGTAGCTGTTTTATTTCTATTCTGAAATTTTCCTTGTCAAGATTGTGATTTTTCACCACTACCTCCTTTAAGTATAATTACTCCCGGCAAGTGTTTAAGCTCACCGGGAGGGTGTCTATCTAAAATGGTATATCGTCGTCTTCCTTATAGTTCTCTTGAGGTGTGTTTTTTGCTTGTTTTTTCTGTGTTTTAGACTTTTTAGTATTTTTTTGTGATTTTTTTTCTGTGTTTGAATTGGAAGATAGAAATTGAATATTATTAGCTACAATTTCAGTCACATATTTTGTTTCATTATCTTTCTCATAACTTCTTCTTTGAAGTTTTCCTTCAACTAAAACACCTCTTCCTTTCTCAAGATATTCATCGCAGTTTTCAGCAATTTTATTCCAGGCAATTACTTTAAAATAATTTACATCTTGAGAATAATAATCGTTAACTGCTACTACCATATTAGCTACAGGTTTTTGCGATTTATTTGTATATCTCAACTCTACATCTTTAGCAAGATTACCTGCTATAATAACTTTATTAAATGATACAGACATTTTATACCTCCTCTACTTCAAAAAATTCCTTAATTAATTCTCTATTTTCTTCAATAAATTTTTGCGCACTCTTTTTTGTAGGGAAATAATAATAATGAGGTAAAACTCTATAGATACAGTTAAACAATGCCTGTAAAATATTTGTGCTAATTATACAAGACACAAAGAATTTTTTCTGTTCACTATCTTCCCAATTTATTTCTTCTCCAAATTCTTCCCAAGCCTTAGTAGTAGCTTCTCGTAATTTTCTTTCATATGCTCTTTTTATCTTTTCGTATTCTGCGTCTTCTCTATTAGTATAAGTATTATTATGTTTGTCAAAGTAAAAACAGGCACCATGATTATTATCCCAGACAGTTTCATTTATAAATCCGTTCGATTCTAAATCATATATTGTATTATCAGTTTCTACATCCCAGATATATCTCTTTTCTTCTTTCACATATTTATCTAATATCTCTTTTATTTCGTCTTTAAATTCCACATTTTCATATTTATTAAATAATTCTTTACCTTTCATTATTACCTCCTTTATTTTTTTAAATACTCTAATACTTCTTGGTATTTATGCTCTCTCATGTTTTCTTGTATATATTCGTAATCTATTTCTTTATCGTAAAGCTCAAACAGATATTTCTCTATTAGCGTAAGTATTAGTAATTCATTTTTAATAGAGTTTATTGTAGTTTCCCTCTTTCTTTCTGTATTATTTAGTGTTTGTGTGAAAGTGTTTATTTTATCTTTTACGGATCTTATTATACTTCTTTGTG
>CAZMFS010000282.1:0-3128 GCA_964565585.1 uncultured bacterium | reverse complement strand
GTATTAATAAAGCAGTAATATCATCCCTATTTTGTCTTCCCGAGATTTGCAGACTCTTATCAATTAAATTTTCACATAAATTTTCAATTGACTTTTTTTCCAGGAGATATCTGTTGACAAAACTTTTTACACCCTCCGTCTGCCATCCTCTTCTGTATCCGTTACCCATCCCAGACTGTGTAACGCCATCACTGTATAAAAGTAGACTTTCATCCTCCTCTATATAGCAGTTTATTTCATGTATAATCTCCTTTGCCAGGGAAAAGCTTCTTCCGTTCAGCACTGTTGCATGGTCATTTTCTGCTATATATACTGGATTTGGCATTTCATAGGTTAATATTGTGGTCTCGCCGTTATTTAATATTCTAACTATTGTAATTACTCCATAGGGTTTACTATCATCTCCTCTTGAATTATGAAGTATCTGAACTATGTGTTTGAAAGATTCCCTTAATGAAAAATCACTGCTTTTGTAAAGTTCAATAAACTTGGAGCAGTAAAAATTAGCGGATATATTTGCAGTTATTCCCGAGCCAAGACCATCAACAAGAACTACTACTGTTTCCTCCCTGTTTTTTTCTATCCTGAAAACATCCCCACAGGGAAGATTCTTTTTCTTAGAAATACTTTCTGATAAAACATCAAAATGAAGATAACTCATAACCAGTCCTCCAGCTCAAAACTGCTTTTATTTTCATTTTCTTTCTTTGTAATTTCTATCAGTTTCTTAACAAGCTGTTCTCCCTTTGCAGTACTTTCTCCCAGATAGTTGGTCATTTTTTGTGCAACTTCAATTTGATGATTAAGTAGTTCGTGAGCCTGATCTATGGCTTTAGATTTAATCTTTTTCAATTTTTCCTTGTTCTTCTTTGCGCTTGTAATGTCGATAAAAACGCCGATAATTTGATGTTCATTTTCAAGATAGTATACAAGCTGATAGCATATTAAGTTATGTTCATCAAATTTTTGAGCTTTTTCATAAACATCCTGTTTGCTAACAAGAACTTTTTCCATAGGGTCTGGATCTATTATTGTTGAAATATGCTTTCCCAGTGACGATTTGGAACAGCCGAACATATCTTTAAACGAATTATTAATATCCAGAATTTCAAGCTTTTCATTCAATATAACGATTCCATTGGGACTTTTCTCGATAATCTTATCACTACGCTTTTCTGCAAGTCTTCTCATATAAGGAATACACATTTCATCTTCGGCCAATCCCTTAATTACCGCTTTTGCCTTCTGGCGGCAGGTATCGTATCCACATGCTCCACAGTTTAATTGATTCTCTTCATCCTCTTTTCCCGTTCTTGCAAGAACCTCTCTAATTTTATCTTCTGGAATTTCCTCCGTTTCAACATTGAACGCTTTGAAATATCTGTAGTAATCTCTATCGGGCAGGTTGAATTTAATTTTTTCTTTTCTTTTACTTTCACTTTCTATTGATTCTAGCATCCTCGTCTTTCTGTGAAAAATACTGGAATCAAAATTTAGAGTTCCGGGACCTGAGATACATCCCTGACTGCAAAAAAGCGGTTCTATTAAGCTTTGATCAATACTTTCTGCTTCTAAAATATCTTCAATTTCTTTTTTCCCGTTCACATGTATATATTGATTTGAAAAACAATCAGGCTGGATATCGGCTGCCTTAAACATTCCTCCAGTTAGGGGATAATACACGGCATTTTTCTGGCCTGTTTCATCAAAAGCGCTTTCTTCATAGTTTGTGAAATCGATATTATTATCATCCAGATATTCAATAAATTCATCAAATGTAATAACAACATCCACACTTTTTTTATCTTCATTTTCGGCTTCCTGTTTCTTTCCTATACAGGGACCGATAAAAACAACTTTGTAATTTTCACCCAGTTTCTTCTTAAGATAAATACCATGAAGCTGCATTGGAGATTTTACTCTAATCATGGAATCAACAAAATGATGATGGTATTTTTCTATATAGTTTACAAACACCGGACAGGCTGTTGCCAGCTTTTGATTTTCATTCTTTTCATTTTTTTCTATAGATTTTTTTGAAACCTCGGAAGCAGCTACTATAGTTTCTGAAATATAGTCAAAACCGATGCTCCTTAAAACAGAAGCAAATCGTTTAGACTTCCATTTTTTGAACAATCCCTGATAGGAAGGGGCAACTGATACTGCTACCTTATTATCCGAATTTATAAGTTCCATCATTTTATCTATATCATTACGAACTGTTTTGGCATTTTGAGGGCATTCGCTAATGCATCTTCCGCATAAAATACACCTATCTTCATCTACAAATGCCTGTCCATCTTTAATTTTAATTGCTTTTACCGGACAGTTTCTCAAACATCTGTAGCAATCTTCACACTTTGCTTTGTCCGTAAATATTACCGGATCATTGCCTTTCATATAACCCTCCTCTTTTTTGAAAAACCGGGAAGAAATGTTGATTTTGAACCAAGTTGGAAGAAGGAACACTCCTTCCCGGCATGTAGTTAAATATTTTTAATCTTTTCTTCTAAAACATTTATCGCCTTATCAAAGGTACATCCATTTATTAATTCATCTCCAATTCTAACAACCGGAGCCTGAGAACAGTTCTCAAAGCAGAAAGTCGCCTGTGCATCAACTACATCTGAATATCCCTTTTTCTGTATATACTGCATTATTCTTCTCAGAAGTTCCTGAGAACCCTTTACATAACAGTTAGTTCCTACACATACTCCAATTTCAATTTTTTTATCTTTACTCTGCTTTATAAGTTCAAGACCCTCTTTTGATATCCTCTGCTTGTTATAATATTTGGTATGAAGCAATTCGTGTGCTCTTTTGCTTCCTATCTCATCCAGCATTTCATCATAGCATTCTGTAATATAAGGATTTTCCTGAGGTTTATGAAGATGTAATGATTTATCTATTTGATATAATGACTCTCCTCTTCTCTTTATAGTTTCTAAATCATATGTAACCGGCTGACCTGCTCCACCTATACATCCACCGGGACATGCCATAACTTCGATAAAATCGTATTTACAGTTATCATTCAGAACATCATTAGCTACCTTTTTTGCATTAGCAAGTCCATAAACTATAGCCATGTTTATTTCTTTATCATCAAGATTAACTTTTACTTCTCT
>CAZMFS010000281.1:0-3145 GCA_964565585.1 uncultured bacterium | reverse complement strand
AAATATGATTTTGATGATTTAAATAAGGAATAATATGGTATTTAAAAAAATAATTGATTATGAAATTGAAATAATAGATGAAAAGTTTGATAAAAGTAAAATTAAAAACATATCTGAGGAAGTAAAGGAATTATATAAATTAAAAATAAAAGAAAGAGAAAAAACAGCAAAAATAACATTTATATATCAAAATAATCCAAATGAAATAAGATATTTTGGATATGTTCCAGAAATAAAGATTTATAAAGCAATAAACAAAGAATATAATATTAATTTAAACTATTGTTATGTTGATAAGTTTTCAACCAAAAAGTATTGTAAAAAGAATGACACTTTATATTGTAAATTGAAAAAAATTTGGGGGATTCATACGGTATTTAATAAAGCAAATTTTGAAAATGCGCGCTTTAAAGAGGATGTAATTTTCCATAATTCTTTATTTCTTGATAATTGTAATTTTATACATACAAAATTTTTTGCAGACACAAAATTTGTTTTAACAGAATTTTTATCAGATGTAAATTTTCTATCATCGGAATTTTACAAAAATGTTACTTTTGAACAATCAAAGTTTTATAAAGTAACAGATTTTAATCAAAGCGTTTTCTATAATGATGTTGACTTCTTTGGTGTAGAATTTTACTCTAGTGTTTTATTTACTTCAGTTTGTTTTTTGGATAATGTTAATTATGAATTTTCAAGTTATCATAAAAAAGCTGATTTTTCTAGTGTGAAGTGGAATGAGAATTTACTTATAAACAAATTATTATTAAGTAATATAAAAAGTAAAAGTTATAGCTTAAAACAGCTTTTTAAAAAATTAGATAATATTGATGTTAATCAAAAAAATGACAGGTATATTTATAATATTTTGTTAAAAATATTATGTAAAAAAATTGAAGAAAGTTATATGATTAATGAGAAAAAAAATTTAAATTCTAACAAAACAATAAACATTTATAAGCAATTAGTTAATTTATCATTTTCTCAATTTTTAAAATTTAAAGCTAAATTTTCTTTTTTAAGAATTAAACTTGGAAAAGATAGAGTAACTAGAAAAGTAAGACTGTCTGAAAGAATAGATAGAGTATATGTAATAATAAAAAAAATATTAAATCAAAATAATATAAAAAATATAAAAAATAAAATAAAAATGAAATATGAAGAGGGTAGAAATCGAAACATTAGTTTTTTAAATTCAAAATTTTATAACATTGTAACGTTAGAGAATTCTATATTATATAATGATTCTTATTTAGATTTTAATAATTCAGAATTCCATAGCTTTACAAATTTAAAAATAAAAAGAGGGATGATTAAATTAAATGAAGTGATTAATAGAGATATTATAGATTTTCGAAATATTGAATTAGATAAAAAAAATATTAAAAAATTAAATTTGTTTAATATTAAAAATCAAGGAACAATCTATCTTGACTGGAACAAAAACAATGTAAAAAATGCAATAGACAACGGAACCGATGATTATGAAAAGAGAGCTAATCAATACAGAATGTTAAAGGAGAACTATCGAAAACTGGGGCAGTATGAATGGGAAGATAAGGCTTATTATGAATTTAAGAGAAATCAATTGAAAGCTGAATGGGAAGATGTTAAAAATAGAAAATTCAAGGGAACTTGTATATTAAATAAAATTGGGTTTGAATTCAAAAGGTTATGGGATGGTTTTTGGTATCCACTGAAAACAATATTTTTTAAATGGATTGGAGGTTTTGGAACTAAACCTTTAAGAATATTTATAACCATGTTAGTAACTGTAATTTTATTTGGAATAGGATACAAGTTTATTGGTGATTCACTAATTAATACGGAAAATGCTCAAATGTCAGGTAAACTATTGAAATCATTTTACCACAGTGCAGTTACATTTCTTACTATAGGATACGGAGATATCCAGCCAGCAAGTACTTTAGGAGTTATTCTATCCGGAATAGAAGGTTTTGTAGGTTTATTTTTAATGTCGTATTTTACAGTTGCGTTTGTGAGGAAGGTTTTGAGGTAGTTAGATCTCCGTAGTAAATTTAATAATAAATATTTTTGGGAGTTATTAATATGAAAAATTATGATGAGTTAATAGAAAAGGGAATTAATCATTATGAAAATAAAAAATATAAAGAAGCTGTAGCGGTTTTAACAAAGGCAATAAATAAAAATCCTTCTAAGGATAGAGCGTATGTGGAAAGAGGATATACATATGGCTTTTTGGATAAAAAGAAAAAATCAATTATGGATTTCATAAAGGCTATAAACATTAATAATAAAAATCATATAGCTTACATTCTAAGGGGAATGAGCTATGAATATTTTAATGAATTCAAAAAGGCTGAAAATGATTATAAAAAAGCAATAGAATTAAATCCTCAAAGAAATATATATATATATTATCTTGGGATATTATATAAGAAAATGGAAAAATACAAAAAATCAGAAGAACAATTTAAAAAAATAATTGAAAATTCTTCTAAGAAAAATGATATACATCAAAAAGCACTTTTTAACCAAGGAATTATATTTGGAGAAGAAAAAAAATATAAAAAAGCACTAGATAATTTTAATAAATTAGTAGAAATGAATCCTAATAATGAAAAATATTTATTTAATCTAGGAGTTGTGTATCTTAAAAATGAGAAATATAAAAAAGCAATAGAAGAATTTACTAAATCTATTGATAATATTAAAGAAGACAAAAATATAAAAAAATATTATAAAGTTGCAAACAAATTAATCAACAAATCAGAAAACTCAAATAAAGAATTATATAATTATTTAGTAAAATTAATAAAAAAAAACAAAATTGGTTTTCCCTTACTAACAAATTTATTACCAGGAATTAATACAATAGAAAATAATTTTAAAAAACTCTATCATTATACATCTTTGAATGCTTTAAAATCAATTATCGAAAACAAAGAAATTCATGTAAGTAGAGTTGATTTTCTGAATGATCCTGCTGAGAGAAGTTATATTCAAGAATTAATTGATAGTTTATGCAATGATTTAAATAATTTTCTAAAATCAAAAAATATAAAGAAAGAACCTTGTTCATTTCTTGGTAAATTAAATTTATTTAGGGAGAGTCTAAAAGTTTGTGTAAACCTCAAAATTTTGTTAGTCTAAAGAAAAG
>CAZMFS010000280.1:0-3151 GCA_964565585.1 uncultured bacterium | reverse complement strand
ATGATGTCCTACTTCAAGGATTTCGGCTTCAGCCCAATCTTCGTAATCATCACTATCCAAAACTTCTGGTATTATTCTTTATTGCCAGTATTTACTGGGAGAATCACCAGTATAGAGCATCGTTTTCCCTTCAATTTCAAACTTTATTATTAATGCCAAATCATTGTGATCATAAATAGAATCTTCATCATCTCCATCGATTGGTGAAATAACTTTTACAATGAAATTATCTGGTTCATTCAAACCGTCGAATGCTTCAGTATTGTCATCCTTCGCTTTTAAAGCTTTTTCAATATCTCCAAAGTTTGGATTGGTTATTTCCTGACGTCGTTTGATCTCTTTATTCAACGCCAAATAATCCTCTGATAATGGAGGATCAATTTTGGGGTCATGGTTTTTTTCTTTGTCATATCCTTGATGCCAAATTGACCCAATAACCAAATCACCACTATCAATTTTTTCTTTAAATTTTTTAAAATCAAGGCAATGGTCTTCGTCTCCATGGGTAACATATAATACATCAATCGTATCAACCCCATCCTCCTGACGAAAAAAGGGTTTTAATAAATCATAGGAAGAATCACTCGTAGTTTTTGTTTTACTGCACATGTTACTCCATATTTACCATCAACTGCACTTAAATGATTATATGAAGGTTTTTGTGTCCTATCCTTATGCATCATAATTTTGGCATCTTCATCTGTCATATTGATTTTTTTATCTTTGTTTATATTTTTATTCCCTTTGGGGTCATTATCATTATCATCATCCTCTTCTTCAATTTCTTCAAATTTCTTTTTTAGATTTTCTAATTTCTTTTTTTCTTTTTCCAATTTGCTTATTCGTTTTTCTTCTTTCTCTTTAAATTTTGCATCTAACTCTTCGAGATCTTTTGATAGGAGTTTTTCTATTCCTTCTTTTACTTTTTTATATCTTTTTTCTATTCTTTCTTTATTGTAGCTTTTCTTATAGCTTGCATTTGCCTGTATCTTTTCTCCATCTATTGCTAAATTTTCCAAATCAATCATATCAAGCTCATAGCAAAGACATACCACCTGGGTAAATATCTTTGGTAACTCCTCTAAATTTAGTTTCCTAAATACATTTAATGTTCTAAAATCTGGTACTTCTCCTCCTGTTAAATATTTATAATCTGCTCTGTGTTTTACATTTTTATACATGTTCCTGCAGCTTAGTACTCCTTCGGTATAACTATATAACAAAACTTTTAACATTAATTTTGGATGAAATGCTGGTCGTCCTAGATCTGAATAGTTTGAATAAATTTCACTCATATCTATATGATTTTCTATTATTTCGTCTACTACTCTTGCTGGATGATCTTTTTCCAGCAATTTATCTGGCTCTATTACCAGCATCCTCTTATTCTTTTGATTATAAGGTTTAAATTTAGCCATAATAGCTCCTATCTTTGTTTATATATATATTAACATAATATGGCTCGGTTTGAAGTGTTTTTGGACAGCCTCAATTTTCAATTTTAAAATCACTATGTGATTTTTTATGCAACATTCCAAAACTTTTTCGTATAACTAAACAAATAAGGATATAAAAAGGAGGAAATTGATGGAATTTAAAAAGTTAGTATTTATTTTGGCATTAATCGTTGGGGTTGTTTTTACAATTACAGCTCTAGATTTAGAAGAAGGAAAGAGATATCATGGATTTAAACTGTTAGAAATAAAAAAAATTGAAGAAGTTGATGGGACTGGGTATTTATTTGAACATGTTAAAACTAAGGCACGTCTTTTTAAACTTCAAAAAAATGATGAAAATAAAGCTTTTTCCATTGCATTTAAAACATTACCAAATTCCGATAATGGGGTAGCTCACATTTTAGAACATTCGGTATTATGTGGATCCAAAAATTATCCTGTGAAGAGTCCTTTTACAGTACTCAGAAAGGGTTCAATGAATACATTTTTAAATGCGATGACGGGTCCTGATACAACTACTTATCCGGTAGCAAGTACAAACGATAAGGAATTTAAAAATTTAATGAAGGTTTATCTGGATGCAGTGTTTTATCCAAAAATTTATGAAAATCACAAAATACTAAAACAGGAAGGATGGCACTACGAATTAAACAGCCTGGATGATGAACTTAAAATTAACGGTATAGTGTTTAATGAAATGAAAGCACATATTTCCTCTCCAGATGGTATTTTATGGAATAAACTGATGGCAAATTTGTATCCCGATACTATTTATAAACATGAATCGGGGGGAGAACCGGAAGCAATTCCTCAACTAACCCAGAAAAAGTTTGAAAAATTTCACAACACATACTATCATCCATCAAATAGCTATATATATTTATATGGGAATGGTAATTTAAATCATGAACTAAAATTAATAAATAAAAACTATCTTTCAAATTTTGATAGAAAAGATGTTAAATCGGATATCAACATACAAAAAGCTTTCAAAGAACCGGTTGAAAAAACCTATGAATATTCTATATCAAAAAGAGAAAACAAAAAAAATAAAACTTATTATGGGATGGGCTGGAAAGTAGGCCAAAACGGTGATCATGAATTAACAATGGCTTTTAGGATTTTAGAAGAGGTACTTGTTGAGGCTACAGGTGCTCCAATAAAGACTGCAATTATGAACAATAATCTGGGAAGAGATGTGAGCAGTTATTTCTATGATTCAATTAAACAGCCGATGTTTTTTTTAAAAGTTTCAAATTCAAATCTGGATAAGAAGCAGGAAGTTAAAAAAGTTATTATGAATACCTTAAAAGATTTAGCTAAAAATGGAATTGATAAGAAAATACTTAAAGCATCGATAAAACAGCATGAATTTAGACTGAGAGAAGCAGATTACGGACATTTTCCTAAAGGATTAGCTTATGGTTACAATCTTCAATCAAACTGGATTTTCGGAAATAGCCCGTTTGAATCACTTGAATATGAAGAAAGACTGAAGAAAATCAAAGACAAAGTTGATACCAGGTACTTTGAAAATATTATAAGAAATTTTTTAATAAATAATAAGCATAGAGCATTCCTCACAGTAAAACCCAGAAAAGGGCTATTGGCTGAGAAAAGAAAAAAAAGAAAAAGAAAACTTCAAAAAATAAAAGAAGAGATGAGTAAATCCGAACTCAAACAAATAATTGCCG
>CAZMFS010000279.1:0-3154 GCA_964565585.1 uncultured bacterium | reverse complement strand
TAGATGATCCCAATTTAATTGAAAAAACTATTGAAAGGGCAAGGGAAGAAAAGGTATCTATAGATTACAGCTTTAGCGAAACTATAAGTAATCTGGTAGAAAAATTTAGAAATATGTCCGATGATTACTTGAAAGACCGGGCAAATGATATTCAGGATGTAGGTAAAAGAGTACTGAGAAATTATCTTGGTGTTAGTATTTCACCTGAATTATCAAAAACCTCGAAGGATATAATAGTACTTGCTCATAATCTACTTCCTTCGGATATGGCAGAAATTAGCGAAAAAGAGATAAAAGGTATTATCACTGAAGTAGGAGGAGAAACTTCTCATGTTGCAATAATGGCACGTTCTATGGAGGTGCCAGCAGTGGTAGGAGTTTCTGAAATTCTATCGAATGTTTCCCCTAATGATTTAGTTATAATTGATGCAAATAATGGTAAAATATTTATTGATCCTGATAAGAAAACAATTAAAGAATATCAGGAGAAGAGAAGGAAGTATGTTGAATATGTTAAGAGTTTAGAAAGAATAAGAAATGAAGAAGCTGTAACCAAAGATGGTAAAAAAATTAAGCTTGATATAAATATGGAGCTTGCAAATGAAGCTGATATGGTAAATAGCCATAAAGCTGATGGTATAGGTCTGTTTAGAACTGAGTATTTGTTTATGAGAGAAATTTTGCCAAGTGAAGATGAGCAGTTTGAAATATATAAATATGTTGCCCAGATGATTTATCCAAAAGAAGTTGTTATAAGAACAGCCGATCTAGGTGGAGATAAGTTTGTTTCTCATTTTAAAATTCCCGAAGAAATGAATCCTTTTTTGGGATTTAGAGGTATAAGGTTGAGCTTGGAGTTTGAGGAGTTTTTTAAAACACAGCTAAAGGCTATTTTAAGAGCTTCCACTCTTGAAAATATTAAAGTAATGTTTCCAATGATTTCGGGAGTAGATGAGTTTCTTAAAGCTAAAGAGATTGTTGCAGAAGCAAAGGATGAACTTAGAGATAGCGGGGTGGAGTTTGATGAAAATATCGACATAGGAATTATGGTAGAGATCCCATCAGCTGCTTTAGTTTCTGATGTTTTAGCAAAGCATGCAGATTTCTTTAGCATAGGAACAAACGATTTGATACAGTATGCACTTGCAGTTGATAGAGGTAATAAACAACTTTCCTACTTATATGACCCATTACATCCTTCAATATTGAGGTTGCTCAAAATGATCATTAACAATGCACACAATGAAGGTATAGATGTTAGTATGTGTGGTAACATGGCGGGTAATCCTAATTTTATCATTTTACTTATTGGATTAAATCTTTCTAACTTATCTGTTGCGCCATCAAATATTTTGGAAATTAAGAAAATTATTAGGGAGCTTAGTTTTGAAGAATGCAAAAAGATAGTTAGTGAAAGTATGAAATATAATGATGTTAAATCGATCAAAGAGTATTACGATTCTGTTAATAAAAAGCATTTAAAAAATGTTTTATTTGATTATTTTGAGGAGGAGTAATATGGGATTAAGTGATATTGAAATAGCTCATAAATCTGATTTAACGGATATTAATGATATAGCTGGAAAGTTTGGAGCAAAGGAAGAATATCTTGAACCTTATGGTAATTATAAAGCTAAAATTAAACTTGATGCTTTAAAGGATTATAATCCTAAATCAAATTTAATTCTTGTTTCTGCGTTAACACCTACCTCTGCTGGAGAAGGTAAGACAACAGTATCTATAGGTTTGGCTCAGGCACTAAAAAAGATAAATAAAAATGTCTCTATTGCACTTCGGGAGCCTTCTTTAGGTCCGGTAATGGGCATTAAAGGAGGTGCTGCAGGTGGAGGTTATTCTCAGGTTTTACCCATGGAAGATATAAATCTTCATTTCACGGGGGATCTACATGCGATTACTTCAGCACATAATTTAATATCAGCTGTGCTAGATAATGCATTACACAGGAGACAAATAGATCTGGATCAGAGAAGAATAGTTTGGCCAAGGGTTTTGGATATGAATGATAGGGCTCTTAGGGGAACTATTATAGGCCTTGGTGGCCCTTATAGTAGTGTCCCAAGAGAATCACATTTTGAAATAACGGCTGCATCAGAAATTATGGCTACTTTATGTTTAGCGGAGGATTATAAGGACCTTAAAAGAAGAATAAAAAATATTGTAGTTGGTTATGACTATAATAGGAATCCTGTCACAGTAAAAGATTTAAATATTGCAGGCTCAGTTGTTGCCCTTTTAAAGGATGCTTTAAAGCCCAATCTGGTTCAATCCATCGAAGGAGTTCCTGCATTAATCCATGGAGGCCCTTTTGCTAACATTGCTCATGGAACAAACTCGCTTCTAGCTACTAAAATGGCTATGAATTATTCCGATTATGTTGTAACTGAAGCAGGTTTCGGATTTGATTTAGGCGGAGAGAAGTTTTTAAATATGGTAGCAAGATATGGAAATATTGAACCATCTGCTTTAGTTCTAGTAGCTACTGTAAGAGCATTAAAAAGACATGGCGGGGTGAAGAAAGGTGAAATTGATGAACCAAATCCTTATGCAGTTGCTAAAGGATTGATAAATCTTGAAAAACATGTTGAAAATGCCGAAAAATTTGGTTTTAAACCGATAATTGCACTGAATAAATTTGATTCTGATACAAAAAAAGAAATTGAAGCTGCCAAAAAATGCTGTCTTTCTAACAAGTATAGTATAATAGAAACAGATGTATGGCAGGATGGCGGAGAAGGCGGCATAGAGTTGGCCGAGAAAGTTGTAGAATCTGTAGAGAGTGAAGAGAACAAACTTGAATATTTGTATGATTTGAATATGAAGGTAGAGGAGAAGATTGAAATTATTGCTAAAGAGGTATACGGTGCCAGATCTGTTAACTATAGTAAAAGTGCAAAAAGATCTCTGAAGAAAATTTATAAACATGATTTTGACAAATTTGCAATATGCATGGCTAAAACCCAGTACTCGCTTTCTGATAATCCTAAATTAAAAGGAAGACCTGAAGATTTTGACCTGGATATAAATGATATTATTGTAAATGCTGGACCAGAATTTTTAGTTCCAATAAGCGGAAGTATTCTTAGAATGCCGGGACTTCCTAAAAAACCTGCTGCGGAAATAATTGATATTGATA
>CAZMFS010000278.1:0-3176 GCA_964565585.1 uncultured bacterium | reverse complement strand
GAAGGAGATTAAAAACATAAATAAATCGATGGCAAATTATAAAAGAATTAGAAAAGTTGAACTAAGGGAAGAGGAGTTTCCAAAGACTTCTACAAGAAAAATAAAAAGGTATCTTTTTATGAAAAATAAACGGAACGTTTAAAAAAGGAGGTAAAAATGCCAGAATGTCCACTAATGGATGATTGTAAGTTTTATGAAAAATATGAAAATACAGATAATAAAACCCTACTTGAAGGTTTTGTAAAAAGGTTTTGTAAAGGTGATTTTAACAAATGCGTAATCAAGAAAATTACTGAGGACCACAGTATGGATTATGTACCGGGGAATATGCTGCCGGATGGTATGCCCGAGCCAGGAACCGATGATTCAGATTGGTCAGAGGATATAATAGATTACATGTGATTCTATTATTTTAAAAAAATATAGATGAAAACTTTTGTCAGCTATGGTCATTAAAAAAATTATATAGAAAATTCAAATAAAAAGCACTGTGTTATATTTGATAACATTGATGATGCTTTTGTAATGTCTGATATTATTGAAAAATCAGACATTTTTACTCCCTGGGAGCTTCTTCCCTTTGAACCCTTTTATTCTGATGTTAAGAAGGCGGCAGAGAGATTCCGAACAATATATAAAGTTTTAAACAGAGATATATCAAATTTGTTTACAACAGTTGTGGGACTTTATCAAAAAATAGGGCCCGTAGAAGTATATAAGGATTACTATATTCATTTAAAAAAAAATAATATTCTGGATTATAATGAATTTATTAAAAAACTTACGAGAATGGGGTATGAACGAAATTACGAAGTTAGATATCCAGGTCAGTTTGCCGTTAGGGGAGAAATTATTGATATCTATGTTCCCGATAGAGAATTCCCTTATCGTATTGTTTTTTATGATAAAGAAATAGAATCTATAAAGGAATTCAATCCGGAAACCCAGCTTACAATAGAAAACATCGATTCTGTTGTAATAATACCGTTGAAGGAGATTATTTTTGGGGATCATTTAGATTTTGATTCAATGATGGAATATGATATTCCTGTACTTGATTTTATGGAAAATGAAACTTATGAAGGAATAGAAAAAGATTATCCATTAATATATGATAAATACTACTCTATAGTTGATTTACTAGAAGGTGATTGGGAGATAATAGTTTTTGAAAAAAAACCTGTAAGAGAATCATTTGAAGAAAAGCTTAAGGTTACAAATAAAGTAGAAAATGATGAAAAAAGAATAAAAAATTTTTTCTTTGAGAGTATAGATGAATCAATACTTACAGATGCAGCTTTTAAAGAAAAGATAGAGGGGTATCGAAAAGTTGAACAAAATATATCGGATAAAAAACTAATTCAAAGATTAGATCTCTGGGATAAGCAGGATTATAAAGTAATATTTTATTTTGAAAATAACGCCCAGCAAAAAAGTTTCAAAGAAAACTTTTTAGAGGATCCGGAAAAATATGAGTTTGTTATTGATAGCTTTTCAGGAAGCTATATGGATAAAAAAACTCGCACTGTTCATATTTCAGAAAGTGAGATTCTTGGAAAATCCTATGAACAGAAGAATATTGAATATGCCAAAGGCTATACCGAGCATGGAAGCATAATTAAGGATCTTAATAAAGGTGATTTAATAGTCCATATAGATTATGGAATAGGAATCTACAGAGGTGTAGAAAACGAAGTAATTGCTGGTAAGCGGGGGGATTATGTTTTAATAGAATACAGGGATGATTCAAAAATTTATGTTCCTGTTAATCATTTAGATAAAGTCGAAAAATATATAGGAGATAAAGAGCATGTAAATATAAATTCCTTGAATGATAATTTGTGGAAGAAAACAAAAGCAAAAGTAAAAAGTAAAGTTAGAGATTTTGCCCTAGACCTGCTTAAGTTACAGGCAGAAAGGCAAATGAAAGAGGGATATGAATTCAGTGAGGATACGGAGTGGCAAAATAATTTTGAAGAGAGTTTCCCTCATGAGCCAACAAAAGACCAGATACAGGCGATTAAAGAGATAAAAGATGATATGGAATCCAGTAAAGTTATGGAAAGATTATTATGTGGAGATGTGGGCTTTGGTAAAACAGAAGTAGCTATGAGAGCGGCTTTTAAGGCTGTACAGGATGGGAAGCAGGTTATTGTTTTAGCACCAACTACAGTGTTGGCTATTCAGCACTATAAAACTTTTAAAGATAGAATGAGAGAATATCCGGTAGATATTGCAATGTTATCAAGATTAGTAAGTAGATCCAAGACCAAAAAAATAAAAAAGAAAATCGATAAAGGGTTGATTGATATAATAATCGGAACTCATAAGGTTTTAAGCAGCAAGATTAAATACAACGATGTTGGATTATTAATTATTGATGAAGAACAGAGGTTTGGAGTAATGCAGAAAGAGAAGTTGAAATTAAATTATAAAAATCTAGATATGCTTACTCTTACGGCAACCCCGATTCCACGAACTTTGTATATGTCGCTTGTTGGTATAATGGATTTAAGCCGCTTGGAAACTCCCCCCAAAAACAGACATCCTGTGAAAACTAAAGCAATATCATTTGATGAAGAATTGATAAGCGAGATTATTTACAGAGAGTATAGAAGAAATGGTCAGGTATATTTTATACATAATAGGGTTAAAGATATTAGAACAATCAGAAAGAATATTGAAAGAATTGTTGCCGATGAAGTTACTGTTTCTCATATACACGGTCAGATGAGTTCAAAAAAAATTGAAAATAAAATATTGGAATTCATGGATTCCGAGATTGATGTACTTGTTTCTACAACAATTATTGAGAATGGAATAGATATATCCAATGTTAATACTATAATAATTAATAAAGCACATCATTTTGGTCTGAGTCAGCTTTATCAGCTTAGAGGAAGGGTTGGTAGACGGGAGCTGCAGGCATATTCTTATTTAATTGTTCCCAAGAATATAAGCAGGATTGCTAAAGAAAGAATTAATGCCCTGCTAAACTACGAGCATCTTGGAGCAGGTTATGAAATAGCTATGAGGGATCTGGAAATAAGAGGAGCAGGTAATATTATAGGAAAAGAGCAGAGCGGTTATATGAACATGATTGGTTATCAACTCTATATGAAGCTTTTGGAGCAAACTATTGCCGAACTAAAAGGGGAAGAAATAAGAGAAGAGTT
>CAZMFS010000277.1:0-3178 GCA_964565585.1 uncultured bacterium | reverse complement strand
GGAATACATCCTACATTTAAACAGGTACCCCCCAGTTTATTTTTTTCAATAACAGTTACATCCATCCCCAACTGTGCTGCTCTTATGGCAGCTACGTAACCTCCGGGACCTCCACCTAGTATAGCAATATCTTTCATATTTTTCTCTCCTTTCTTGATGGAATTTTTATCTTTTTTCTATATTTATTAACAGTTCTTCTTTTAATATCTATTCCGTTTTTCCTAAGCTTTTCAGCGATTTCAGCATCAGAATAAGGATTCTTTTTATCCTCGTTATCAACTATGTTTTTCATAGTAATATAAACAAGCAATCTAGATTTTTCTTTAGTAGATTTTGGGAAAAAGATAGCCATCGGAAATACACCAAAATCAGTTTGAACGAATTTGTTTTTTACCGTCCTAGCAATTGTTGAAGGATGATAATCTAAATCTTCTGCAACCTTTGTTCTTGTAAGAGGTTTTAGATACTTGGGACCTTTTTCAAAAAAATTTTTTTGATAATCAAGAAGATATTTTGCAAGTTTTTCCAAAGTGTTTCTTCGACTTTCCAAAGATTGCATTATATATTTGTACCTATTGTAATATTTTTTTAAAAATTTTTTTTCATTCTGACTCAATTTGTTCTTAAGCTTTTTCTTTTTCATTATTTTTAAATACTTCTGATTTACAGTAAAATAAGTTTTATACTTATCACTTACTTCAATCCTAAAAACTCCATTTTTGTCTTTCTTTATATACACATCTAGTTGTATATATTCAACATTTTCATTTTCTATAATATATCCAGGTTTATTAGAAAGAGAATTTAACAAAGATTTATAATACCCATACTTCTTTTTATCTTCAATATTTTCCTTTTTAAGAACTTTATCAATTCTATTGTTTTTTATATCTTTTGTATAATTTTTTACTATATCAAGAAGTTTTTTAATTTCAACCCCTTTAGATTTTAGCTGCCATATATAACTTTCTTCTAAATCTCTGGCTCCTATCCCATCAGAAAGAAATAGAAAATCTTTAAGGTATTTATCAAACTCCTTTTTGGAGATATTATTATCCTCAATTATATCTTTTTCACTTTCCAAAAATCCTTCTTCGTTAATATTGTCCAATATATGTTCAAGAATCTCTTTTTCTTTTTCTGTATATCTAGATAAATTTATCTCCTCCAGGAGATTCTTCCGCCAGTTATCCGGTCCGGTATAATTTTCTATAATAAAACTATTATCATTTTTTTTTATTGAAGATTTTTTATAACTACTATTGTAGCTATCATCATATTCCTCCAAAATATCATCAATATTTTCCTCTTCTTCTTCGAATTCGCTGTTTTCAATTTCAAGTTCCAAAAATGGATTGACCTCCATCTCATTATGTAAATACTGCCTCAATTGAAGTTCATTTTTTACAAGCAGCTTTAACCCAATTTTTTGCTGTAAGGATAGTTTCTGGGTTAATTTTGGTTCCAGTTTAATTTCGTTTTTCATAACTTAAATTTCTCCCCAAGATATACTTTTTTGGCAACATCATTTTTAATTAATTTCTCGGGTGTTCCTTTCACCAGAATTTTTCCTTCACTCATTATATACGACCTATCAGTTATCTTTAAAGTTTCTCTTACATTATGATCGGTAATTAAAATACCCAGATCCATCTTTTTTAAGTCTTTTACCATATTCTGAATGTCATTCACTGCTATAGGATCTATTCCTGCAAAGGGCTCATCCAAAAGCAAAAAAGACGGTTTTGTTATTAAAGCTCTAGCTATCTCGACCCTTCTTCTTTCTCCTCCAGAAAGCATGTATCCTTTGCTATTTTTTACATGACCAATCTTAAACATATCCAGCAGTTTTTCTTTCTCTTTTTGTATTATTTGGTGTTCATCATATACAGTTTCAAGAATTGCTTCCAGATTTTGTTCTACGGTCATATCCCTAAAAATAGAAGGTTCCTGTGGCAAGTAACTAATTCCCTTTCTACATCTTTTATACATAGGATAATTTGTAATATTTTCCTCATCGAGTGTAATCTCTCCACTATTAGGTTTAACTATTCCAACTATCATGTAAAAAGAGGTAGTTTTCCCGGCCCCATTTGGACCCAAAAGGCCTACAACCTCACCTTTATTGACTTCAATATTTACATCAGATACCACAATTCTCTTATTGTATATTTTCTTAAGATTTTTTGTTTTTAAAGTTTTTTTATTTTTCATCATTAATATCTTTCTCTTTCTTAAAAATGTATTTACCTTTTACCCTACCTTTAATAATAACATCATTAATATCCTCGTCAATAAAATTAACTTTCATATACCTACCATTAATAGTATTCTTTTCACCTTTTTTCTTAATATAACCTCTTACATCTCCTTCTAAAATAGCTTCATCCATTTTATTGTTTTTACTAAACAATATTCTTATATAATCACTATTTATCTCAATTTTATCATTTTCTTTCTCCCAGTACAAATCTCCATGACGGTTTATGATTATTTCATTAATATTTTCACTCTCCCCGAGTTTTATAATTATGGTATCGCCTCCCAGGAAATTGTTCTCAAACCCTATATAGGGAATCCCTTCCAATTTTACCTGATTGGAATCCATTTTATAAATTAAATAATCCGCCATACCATAGTACTTCTTACTTTCAAAAAAAACATCCTCCTTTACTTCCAGGATAGATTTTTTGATGTTATATTCTGATTTTTTCCCCTTCAAAGAAAGGTTTTCCTGCTGTATCTCTTTTAAATCAGTACAGTTCAAAATTTCCTTCTTGGTATCAAATTTTGCATATCCAGAATTAATCTTAGATTCTTTTCTTCTTATTTGAACATCATCAAAAAGTTCAACAGTATTTTCATAAGGCTTAAAAATAATCTCCTTAGCTGAATAAAAATCTTCTTCAGTTTTTATTTTAACATCTCCTATTAAAAAATAGGTATTCCTATTATTTTCAACTTTAACCTTAGTTTTATCAGCATTAATTAATTGCCAATTACCCTCAAGTTCTAATGAGTAACTTTTGGTTATCAATAAAAAAAATATTAAAACAAATAAATATTTATTTCTTACCATATGTCTCTTTTAAGGTTATTTCATTCATTTTCAGGTCTGCATCCATCCCTTTTCCATGTATTATAGATTCATTCTTTACTATTTTTACTTCTGAATCAG
>CAZMFS010000276.1:0-3179 GCA_964565585.1 uncultured bacterium | reverse complement strand
AGGCTCTTCACCGAGCCTGGAGTTCTCTTATACTTATAAATGATGTTATTATAGTTAAACCGGGGGAGAAAATACCCCTAGATGGAGAAATCATTTCAGGTAAATCAAGGGTTGATACATCTGCTCTAACAGGAGAATCTGTACCAAGAAGTGTAACACAAGGGGATCAGGTTTTTGCCGGAACGATAAACAAATCTGGGTTGATAAAAATAGAAGTAACTAAAGAATTTAAAGATTCTTCGGTACAAAAAATAATGAATATGGTTGAAAATGCAACACATAGAAAGGCAAAAACAGAAAAATTTATAACAAAATTTGCCAAATATTATACTCCCGCTGTGGTAATAGTTGCACTGTTTATTGCTATTTTACCTCCAATTTTATTTTCGGGGCAATCTTTTTCAAACTGGATTTATCGTTCTTTAATAATCCTTGTTATTTCCTGTCCATGTGCTCTGGTTATCAGCATACCTTTAGGATATTTTGGGGGGATAGGAAAAGCCTCCAAAAAAGGAATATTATTTAAAGGTTCTAACTTTATTGATGCGTTAGCAAACCTTAAATCGGTTGTCTTTGATAAAACAGGAACATTAACCGAGGGTAAATTTAAAGTAAACAAAATTGTGACTGAAAATGGTTACTCAAAATCCGATCTTTTAAAACATGCGGCATATGCCGAAGCGCATTCAAACCATCCAATAGCACAATCTATTATTGAAAAATATAATAACCAGATTGTGGAAAATAAAATTAAAAATTATAAAGAAATAGAAGGATATGGTGTCAAAGCTGAAATATTTAACAAAAAAATTATGGTAGGAAATGATAAATTACTACACAAAGAAAATATAACTCATCCAGTATGCAATATAAATAGTACTGTAGCCCATGTTGTTATTGATAATATTTATGCTGGATATATCGTTATAAGTGACAAATTAAAAAATGATTCGTATAATTTAAGTAGTAAAATAAGAAAACTTGGTGTTGATCATACAATGATGTTAACAGGCGATAATAATCATATTGCTGGTTATATCGCAAAAAAAGTTGGTCTGGATGAATACTATGCTGAATTGCTTCCTGAAGAAAAAGTAGAAAAAATTGAACAAATTTCAGAAAAAGAAAATCATAAAGTTGCATTTATTGGTGATGGTGTAAATGATGCACCGGTTATTACAAGAGCCGATGTAGGAATAGCAATGGGGAAATTTGGCTCAGATTTAGCTATAGACACAGCAGATGTTGTTTTTATGACGGATCACCCATCTAAAATTTTGGAGTCCATTAAAATAGCCAAAAAAACTAAAAAGATAGTAATTGAAAATATATTCATAACTTTAGGAATAAAATTTATATTTTTAATGCTTGGACTTATTGGAATTGCAACAATGTGGGAAGCTGTTTTTGCTGATGTAGGTGTAGCATTAATAGCAGTTTTAAATTCAATAAGAATAATTAAGCAAAAAATATAATTGTATATTTAAATATCCTGAAAAATACCTTCTTTTGAATTATACAAAAAATCAAGTTTTTTCCATTTAATTGATCTACATATTATAAATATATATTCTCCTTCTGAAGAATGGTAATTAATTCGAACATCCCAGTTTTCAAGGAATTGATTTGTAGGAGCTATCCCCAGAAGTTTAAATAACTCATATTTATTTTCTACATCCTCTGATTTTAGAAAAACGCCGTTTTTTTCTTTATAAATTTTTTGCGCATTATAGATTACACCAACTACTGACTGTGCCTGCGATTTTCTTGAATTATTAACATAATTCATATAGGAGGGTAGAGCCAGAGCAAATAAAATTCCAATAATTATAATAACTGTTATTAATTCTAATAAAGTAAATCCTTTTTTCATTTTAAATCACCTTTATAAAACATTTGAATAAGTATAGTTACGAATTTAATATTATCAAGTTTTAATTATAGAAAGTATTATAAAAATTGCTGAATTTATTATTTGAGTTTCTTGTTTTTTTTAGATATGAATATATAATTAACTGTAATTTTAATAAAAATAACTATATGAACCAGAATACCTATAATAGAATGACAATTATTCAACTAATAGAGGTTTATTTAGTAGGAATTTTGCTAAATACATCAAAGTGTAGATTGTTTATTAAGCTCTTGAAACTTTTTTAAGTATATGATATAGTGAATTGAAAATTGAAAGGAGGATATATGAAAATTGAAGTTCAAGAAAAGTCTCATGGTATAAAAGTTATAAGACCTCACGGTAAAATTGTTAGCGGTCCTAAGGTTATGAAGCTAAAAAAGACAATTAACAATCTTATTGATGATGGTGATAAAGAATTAATTCTTGATTTTGATAAGGTTCCATTTATGGATTCTACAGGATTGGGGGTATTGATTGCTGCATATACTTCCATTCAAAAGGAAGACGGGAAAATGAAATTAGTTCATGTAGATAAAAAAATAAAGGATCTTTTAACAATTACTAAACTTTTAAGCTTATTTGATTGCTATGATTCAGAAGCAGATGCTGTAAAAGCAATACTAAATAATTAAGAATTAAAATTATGAACGAAGAATTTGTTTTAAGTATTCCCTCTAATAATATTTATATTGAAGCAGTAGTTGATCTAATTAAATACTTTCTGGAAGAAAATTATAAAGATCAATCTATTATAGATGAGGAGATAGCTTCTTTAACAGAAGCTATCTCTAATGCTATAATCCACGGTAATAATTTAAAAAAATCAAAAAAGGTTTCAATTAAAGTTAAGTTAACTGGAAATAAGATTATAAATCAGGTTGAGGATTCCAACCCGAATTATAATAATTTTTTAGAAAGCTACAAATATGATGAACAGAACATACTCGATTTAAGTGGAAGAGGTTTGCATATCGTGAAATCATATATGGATGAGGTTGAAGTAAAAAAAGGTGATAGAGGAAATATATTAGAAATGATAAAAAAGGTTAATGGTGAGTAGTTAATGGCAAATAATAATATTAAGCATTTTGTTCTTGATACTAATGTATTAATACATGATGCTAATGCAATATTCAATTTTGAGGAAAACCATATTTATATTACTTTAGACGTATTAGAAGAGCTTGATAGTTTTAAAAGTGATATGTCAGAAAAAGGTAGAAACAGCAGGCACGTTATAAGAAAATTAGATGAATTAAGAAAA